>QAKR01000015.1 GCA_003343705.1 Clostridiales bacterium
CGGCTGTTAACCGCAGGGTCGTCTGTTCGAGCCAGACAGGGGGAGCCAAAAAGCGACAAGCTTCTTTAAAAACTTGTCGCTTTTTTATATACATATTTAGTATAATATTAGTAAAAATATTTAGGCTCTTTGTTAATTGTTAGGGTGAAAAAAATTAAAAATTCAAAGATGCTTTTTCCTCTCTCCCTGTTCCCAGTCGGTTAACCGACTGTAGCAGGGAGAAGATTTATTTTTGGTTTATGTAGGTATTAAATTTTTAATGTTCAGGTATGCATCAAGCTGTTGTATGAAGAATACGATTTCTGAATCGATTAAAGTTTATTAATCCAAAACTTACTCTTTTTAAAACCTTAATTTTGTTGTTCAATACTTATATTCTGCCGCTTGTATAGCGAAATTCAGCTGCTAATGCAATGCTTTTGTCAAGTTTAAAATTGTTTTAGCACACTTTACAAACCGTTCAATTTCGCTCTCTACAGTTTTTTTATCTATTCTTTTAAACTTTAAATTGATTCAAGATAACTCTTTACTTTGAAAATATCTTCAAAGTCTCCTTTAACCAATATGCTTTTATAATCTCTGAAGATGTTGATAATACTTGGGATAAACGTATTTCTTGCTCATCTTTTAGCTTGTTACGAGATTTTCTCAATAATTTAGCTGTGTGTTTATGTTTCAATCTACTGTTTTTGTTTAATTCTTTTTGCACGTCTTTTCTAACAGATTCCATAACCCACATAATCTGTCTTGTAACATGATATTTATCTGCTATATGTCTTGCGTTTTAAAAATATTTAAACATAAATCACGATAAAGCTTCCACATATATCTTACCAAAAACTCACTTTTGAAGTCATTTTGTTTTTAAAATAATGAATAAGAGTTGAAGTATCTCTGTACGTAAGAATATCAATAACCTCAACAGTTACACCGTTCATTAGAATACACTGATACTTTTGTTGCCGGTATTCCCTTTTAATTTTTAAATTAAAAGAACTTCAGGTAGCTGTTTTGGTGGATAATTCACAACATCAAAAACCCTCCTGATTAAAGTTGCTGAAGTATTACACTATTCTGCAACATGAGAATATGAAACTGTTTTCGTAGTCTTATTATCATATCTTTTGTAAGTCTCATCGTTCTTCGAGAATATCGCCGTAACCATGGTGTTTCTTCATAGAATTTTTTGTTACAATGAGGGCAAATATACTTTCGCTTTTTCAACTTTAATGCTGTAGGTTTCCGAAATGCAAGATCATTTATTGTTTGTATGTGATAATCATTCATACGAGCGGTTTGCCTGCCACAACAAGGACATTTTTGTTTTTTTAGTTTATTTCTGATATTGAAAGTCTATAAATCAGATTTCTCCATAATTTGTTCGGCAATTTCATCTTGCAAAACTAAGATATTTTAATATGATTTTATTAGACATAGTGTTGAACTTCCTTTCTTGTGTGTAAACAACTTACATTATAAGGTGGTTTTTAACTATGTTCAACTATTTTTACAAAAAAAAATAAGTTAGGGCTGCGGCTTTCGAGAGTTTGCCGCACCCTAACATTTATTATAGTGCCATAAAAATAAAGTTTTGTAGAAACAAGTAGGGTTAAAAGATTGTCATGCAGTAGATTTTGAAATTATGGCAGTATAAAATGTAGACTTTATAAACTAAGTAAACTGTAATGTCTCGATTAAAATTTTAACAAGAAATATTTTAAAAATAAACTTTCTTATATGCTTAAGAAGTACGTTAAACACGATGTTTTATTTATTAATGAGATAACAAATATTTAATTGGCTATGTTATAAATAATTTTATTATCAAAAAAATCAATGTTAAGGAGTTACCTCAACATTGATTATATAATTAAATTAAATAGTTGTTTTTTTCTTTAATTTCTCAAAAGCATATTCAAGTTTTTTACTGTAAAAAGTTTCATATATTTCTTTCCATGCTTGAAAGTTAGCATTTTTTAAGTATTCTATGTTTTCACGAGCTGTTAATTCAGGTTTTATATAAATTGGTTTACCGAAATTTAAAATAAATTGCTTTTGGCTAAAACCTTCTTCTCCGGTTTTCCCTGTTTCTACAAAAGTAATAAATGAGGGAATTACAGGAACGTTGTTTTTAACGGCATAGTGAAAAGCTCCGTTTTTATTAGGTCTTGGCTTTTTATAATACCACCACATGGCTTGTTCCGGGTAAAAAAGAACGAATTTATTTTTATTTAACAGAGTATCAATAGCCTGATTGAATTTTTTCATGCCTGAAAATGATTCGGATAGAGGAATCATTTTGCCAGCACGCATCATTTCACCTAAAAAACCTTTCATATTGTTAAAAGGAGCGGCAGTCACATAAAGTTTCTGGCCTATTGCACCTTTAACAACAAGGCAGTCAAATTTATTAACATGATTGCATGTAACAACCGCAGCTTTTATACCTCTTATATTTACTTTTCCGTTAATGCGTGTTTTAAATTTTATTTTATTTAAATAAAATGTATACGGTCGTACTATAAATGTATTCTCAAAAAAGTACTTAGTCTTTTCTATAAATCCTTTTTTTATAAAATGATAATTCTCATCAACAGGTATTACCATTGAATAATCAACTGGGTCGATGTGTTTATCAAACTCTCCGCGTTTTTCACATTCATTTATCTGTGCTACAACCTGTGCACGCGACATCTGTATCATCCTTTCTTAAAAAGCGATTCTTCCCGTTCTATTACTTCCCAATCTTTATTATCCGAACCTGCAATAGCACGGAATATAATCGGAATATATTCCATATAAAAGAACGGATGCATAAATAAGATTATTATTTTTTTATAAAAAGGTAAGTTTATATTTTTTCTGTCAGCTAATATACAAAAAAGAGACATTACAAAAAATGAAATATATAGAATTATAAATGAAAGCGATGAAAGCCAAAAGAAAGTAAGCGCAAACGGATTTTTTAATAATCCCAAAACAACTGAAATAAATAATGTTAAAAAGAAATATGCACATAAGAAAGCAACAAATGAAAATACCGGTAAAAGTGCTGTTGTAAAATAAAAGTTTTGTTTGCTATGGCGATCTTTTCTCTTTTTATAAAGGCGTTTCATGTAAAGACGTTTACTGTCTACAACGCCCGTAAGCCAACGTTTTCTACGCTTGTTGGTCATATTATGGTCTGTGGATTCTTCTACATATATTTTTGCAAACGGTGAATAGTATGTTGTGTAGTCTCTTAAAACACAGTCATACATCAACTCTATATCTTCAGTAAGAGTTTCTCTATAAGGCCAGCCGCCTAATTCTTTAATTACATCAGCTCGAAGCATAAGGCCGGTTCCTATAGTCATGTTTACAATGTTTTTATCGGATTTATATTTATTACCTAAATCATCAATTAAAGGCCAAATCAAGCCGTTACAACAGCTCCAAATAGAGTTTGCGTTTTTATTCTTACTTAAATAGTTTTTTACAATCTTTTTTGTTGTGACTATATGTCGGCCGCTTGCAAGAGCATTATTCATTTCTTCGGCAAAATGTTTTTCAAGTGTGCAATCTGCGTCGACAATAATAAACGCATCGTGTATTTTAGGATATTCTTTAATAATATGCTTAAGTGAAAAATCCAATACATCCCCTTTACAGGTTTGGTTAGGCATAACGTAAACTTTAGCATTTATTCGTTTACTCATTTCGACTGTTTTATCGTTTTCATCTTTTACAAGAACAAAAACATCAAAATTTTTATAAGTCTGCGCTTCAAAACTATCAAAGAGATCTCCGATAACAGAACTTTCGTTTCGTGCTGGGATTAAAAATGCTAATTTGTTCTGTTTTTCGTTTACTATATGCTCTGGCTTTTTAAAACTGCAAATCCATGCATAAAGTCGAGGCAAATACATAATCAAAAATGTTATACATGATATGACAAGTACTGTTAAAAAAATATCGGCAATTAATTTATACATTGCTTTTTATCCTTTCTATGCGTTTTAAATAATCGTTTAATATGTCGTCAAATTCTGTTGTTTTCAAAGTTTTATGAACTTGGTCTATTTGCCATGGCTTAATATTTTCAGTGTGGTAAAACGGTAAAAGACGAATAGTTTTACAAAAGTGACGTATCACAGTATCGGGATATCCTTTGTGTTGAGAATTAAATTTTTTATCGAGCATTAATTTTTTTGATAAAACTTTATTTAATGCGTCTTGGTCAGGAAACCACATCTTTTTTTCTGCACATTTTTTTCTTGTTTTTTCAAATAGACCTGTTTCACGAATCATACTTAAATTTAAAAGTAATACACCCGAGTTTATATATCCACGATGTTTAAACCATTTACCTAAATAATCTTCAACTGCTCCCAGTTCATAATTCGAAACATCAATATTAAAAAGAAGTGATATGTCATCACGCAGAACAATGTCGGTGTCAAGATATATAATTTTATCAGGAAGTTCAGGAATTTTATCAGCATAAAGACGCAGCATACAATATGGTGTGTAAAAACTCTCAAAGTTTGGATTTTTACGCATTTCCGGTACAAAAATATCACTTATGTCTAAGAGCTTTGCGAAACTGTTTTTATTAACAGTTGTTAAAATCTTATTAATATAGCTTTCATGAAATTCTGAAATCGGTTTGTTTTTTTCGTCTTTAAAATCTGCAGTTAATATGTATAGAGCAATAGCTTTTTTTGTATGCTTTACAAGCGATAATGTACTAATTAAAATACCATCAAATGCTTTATCATTGCCGCAGAAAAAAATATTTATCAAAAAATCACGACCTTTTAATGTATTTAATATATTCTATTTCGTTTTTTTCAGCTCGTTTTGACATTGTTTTAAAAACTTCATTGCGTAAATATTGTTCACGCTGTTTTTCAGATATTTCTTTGGGAAAATAAAACGGACCGTCCAAATATATTGTTATGCCAGGGCGTTTAAAAAACTTTCTTTTTCGATATGTTGTCGTGAAACAGAATACAGGAGTGTTTAACTTAACCGGGTATTTAAATGAAACGGATGCGAATTGGCGTATTTTAGTATAATACGGCCAGATATGAGCTTCGGGGAAAACCACAACTGCTGCATTTTCATTTACTCTCTTTTCTATTGCGTTATAAAAAGGACGCATTGCAGAAATGGATGTTGGGATTGGAATTGCTCCAAGCATTTGCATTATATTTTTTGTTCCCCTTGTAGCTATGTTATCGGGATGAACTATGAAATAAGCTTTTTTTGGAAATAAAAACATATTAGGGAAAAAAGCATCAGCGGGTATCTGAGTATGATTCCCATATATAAAAAAACCTTTTTTCTTATATTGGTTTAAAACTTCTTTATTTTTAAACCGTACCCCGAATTTTATTTTACAAAAGATTGCTGCGAATGGTGTCATAAATAATCTGTAAACTATAAAAGCTGCAGTTTTCCAAAAAATATTTTTATTGGCAAAATTAAAATTTTTATCAATTTGAATTCTACGTTTATTTACTCCGGCAAAATCATCATTGATTTCATCTGTATAACAATATTCTTTTGGCATCCATTTCACCTCGTATATATTTTACCACCTTGATTGTAAATACGCAACCTACAGCCTAATATTGAACTCTCTTATTAATAGTTCTACCGTAGAAAAGAACTCTACTGAAAGTAGAATTACTTAAAATTCCAATAACCTGTTGATTTTTTTAATGGGATATGCTATAATAAAAAAGAAGTATGGTTTAAAAATAGTATAAATATTTTTTATATTATTAATTATAAAATTAAATTATTGTTATATGCAGTATGTTTTTATAATGTTACATATGTAGAAGGATCTGAGTTGTAGTTTATTGTTATGAAAAACTTAAACAGAATTGTGGCCAGAAATCTGGCCGAGTTAAGAAAAAATAATAATATGACGCAGTCTGAATTAGCACAGAAGTTAAACTATTCTGATAAGGCCGTTTCAAAATGGGAATGCGGTGAATCTATGCCCGGGGTAGATGTGTTATATGATATTGCGTCTCTTTACGGAGTCTCGCTTGATTATCTAACAAGCGAGGATGGATCTTTGTCTGAAAAAATGGAAAGGCCACATCATAAAGGGTTTTATAAAAAAGGTCTTATAATTGCATTGTTATCAATATCGGTGATTTGGCTTATTGCTACAGTTTTTCATATTTGCTTTAACCTTTTTATGGGACTGAATTTGTGGTATTTTTATTGTTGGGCTGTCCCGTTGTCTGTAATACTCGGTATAATTTTTAATGCAATATGGGGGACTCGAAAGAATACTTTTTGGCTTATATCCATATTAGTTTGGACCTTGCTTATCTGCACCTGTCTCCAGTTTTTAAAATATGATATTTGGATTGTTTTAACCGCAGGTATCCCACTACAAATTGCGATTTTACTTTGGTCTAAATTTCAATGAATTTATAGTCGGTTTTCATGTTAATCTAATACAGCCATAAAAATAAGAGCAATCACATATGCGATTGCTCTTATTTTCATTTTATATTAGATGTTAGGTCTTTTTCTCAATATTTATTTTTATATATTCCTTTTACTATAAATATTTTTATATTTTTAACCGATATATAAATGTAGAAATATATGGAAGTGGGAAATCGTATATGGATTTTTCGTTGTTAATTGGCATAATTGTAGGGATCGGAGCTGTTTTATTAGGCTTTACTATTGAAGGCGGAGCTTTAATGTCCCTGCTTCTTATAAGCCCGATAGTTATTGTGCTTGGCGGAACAATTGGTGCCACATTGGCATCTTTTTCAATAAAAGACATTGGAAATGCATTTAAAGCTTTAGCATATACTTTTTCTAAAAAGTCAAAAGGGGACCCAAATGTAGTTATTGAAAAAATATCCAGTATTGCTGAAATATGCCGCCGTGATGGGTTACTTAAAATCGAAGACCAGTTAAAAGATTCGTCATTTGATAAGGACGAATTTCTTTTCCTAAAAGAAGGGCTTATTCTGGTTATGGACGGCCGGCAAGAAGAAGAAATTCAATATATATTAGAGTCTGATATAGGTGCCTTTACATTACAAAAACAATTAGAAATAAATGTTTTTGAGAGTGCAGCAGGGTTTTGTCCTACTATGGGTGTTTTGGGCACGGTTATGGGGCTTGTAAATGTTCTTGCAAATATGGGTACTGACGCAGCAGAGCTTGCGGCCTCAATTGCCACGGCATTTGTTGCAACTCTTTACGGTGTTGGTATCGCCAACCTTGTATTTATGCCTATTGCTACAAAGTTGAAAGCTGATTTAAAAAGGCAAAAAATTCAGAAGGAAATGATAATGAACGGTGTCTGCATGATAGTTAAGGGTGAGGCATCGCGAAATATTGCTAATCAGCTTTCTTTATATTATCAGGCTTTCCCGGGTGGTAAAGAAAAATATAAATTAGGAATTAACAATTAA
Source organism: Clostridiales bacterium (assembly GCA_003343705.1). GTDB lineage: Bacteria > Bacillota > Clostridia > Oscillospirales > UBA644 > QAKR01. The sequence goes on from QAKR01000015.1 coordinate 7,446, forward strand.
TTTTTGTGTGCTTTAAGTAAGGAAGTGCATTATGAAAAAAAGAAAAAACGAAGAAGATGATGAAAAGGAAAATGGTGAGCGTTGGCTGCTTACATATTCTGACTTAATAACTTTACTATTGGCTCTTTTTATTATTTTATATGCCATGAGCTCAATAGATGTAGAAAAATTTAAGGCATTAGCCCAAAATCTGAATACGGCATTCAATACAAATACCAGTATTGGAACCGGTACCGGTACAGGCGATGGTACGGGTTCCGGAGATGGAAATATTGACGACAGTAATATAGTTTTTGGTGAAGGTAACTATGTTGTCACCGCAGTTAGTCCGCTGGATGAAATTTATACTGAATTAAATGATTACATAGAAGTAAACGATTTAGATAGTGAAATTATACTTGAAAAAACCGATACATATATACTAATCAGTTTAAAAGAAGTTCTTTTATTTGCCCCTGACAGCCCTGTAATGCTGGAAGCCAGTAAGCCGGCTCTTTCAGAAATAACAAAAGCGTTAAGTAATGTATATGAAAAAATTGATAGTATTTCTATCGAAGGGCATACCGCTGATGTAGGGAGAGGAAGTACTATTGGGGAGTGGGAACTGTCGACAAATCGTGCCGTTACAGTTTTGAAATATATGAAAGATCAAGGCTTGTCGGATAATAAATTTTCCATTACAGGGCACTCTCATTTTGACCCTGTTGACAGTAATGATACCGAAGCCGGGAAAGCAAAAAACAGGCGTGTAGAAATTACAATTTTTAAAGCATCTGTAACTGATTCGGGTGATCCTGCTTCAAGTAACTCAACAAGTGCTGAAGATGAAATTACAGGACAATAGGAATATAAATTATATATTATAATTATAAATAAACGACGTAAAGTTAAAAATAATGATGTTTAAAAAAATAAAAAATAGAGTTATAGATTCGTATGAATACGTTTTCTATCACTCTATTTTGTTTACAGAGATTTCTTTGAATTTCTTCCACACTCAGCTGTAGTATTAATAATTACTCTAATGTTTCTCAATATGTCAAAAATAATATTAATTAATTTTTTCAAAAGCTCCTTTAGGACAAAGCTTTATACATTTACCACATAAAATACATATAGATTTATCAATATCAGGAAGTGAAAATATATTTTTTTGTGTTATGGCATTTTTAGGACAAACCCGAATTGAAGGGCATTTATGATTTTGCGGACATTTATTCTTATTAACTATAAGTTTCATTATTCTACACCTTTATTAAATAAATAAGCTCATATCGCTTTCTTCTGCATGAGCAAGCATTGCGGCGGCCCCTCCGATTTTAACTCCGTCTATCAACTCTTCCTGTTTAATACCCATAACATCCATGCTCATGGAGCATGCAATCAGCTCAACTCCGTTTTGTTGCGCTAAAAGGATTAAATCTTCCAAGCTATCTACATTTTTTTTCTTCATTACGCTTCGAATCATTTTAGCACCCATTCCGCCCATGTTCATTTTTGATAAAGAAAGTTTTTGGCTACCACGGGGCATCATTGCGCTGAACATTCGAGATATTATATCTTTTTTAACTTTTACTTTATTTGGGCGACGAAGGATATTTAACCCCCAGAATGTAAAAAACATACTTGTTTTTCGTCCTAATGCCGCAGCTGCATTTGCCATAATAAAGCTTGCAATTGCTTTATCCAAATCTCCAGAAAATACAATAAAGTTTTTCCCGTTTTCTGTGGGTGCGTTATTATTCCCTGTTATTATATTTTCTTGCGCCGATTTTCGAATCCGTGCAACTGAAACGCCTTTATTGCTCTCCATCCCTTCAAATTTATTACCGGTACGGCGGCAATAACCTTCAAGATCACTTGCAAAAGCCGGATCTGTAGTTGAAATTTTTATAACATCTCCTACTTTAGCTTCTGAAATAGCTGTAGAAAGCTTTACTATCGGCCCAGGGCACTGCAAACCACAGGCGTTCAATGTGATGGTATGGGATTCATTCTGATTGTTTTCCGGGCGCTGTGTTTCAGGGTTAAATCCTTCTGTTTTAGGGGGTGTTGCTTTTATCCCGAAAATACTGTTGTATAAACGATACCCACCACTGAGGTTGTAACAGTTAAATCCGTTTTGTGTTAAAATTCTGCAGGCAATATAACCTCTCAACCCAATTTGGCATGTAACATATATAACCTTACTTTTATCAAGCTCTTGTAACCTTGTGCGCAACTCATCAAGCGGAATGTTTATAAACCCGTCTATATGTCCGTTTTCGTATTCTAATTTTGTTCGAGTGTCAAGAAGTGTTACGCTTCCATCACGGGGTAGATCTTTAACTTCGTGCCAGTGAAAGTTTTTAACTTTACCGGTAAGTAGATTTTCAATAACAAATCCAGCCATATTAACTGGGTCTTTTGCAGATGAATAAGGCGGAGCATAACATAGTTCAAGCTTTGTAAGGTCATAAGCTGTTGCTCCAAATCTTATGGCTGTGGCAATCACATCACAGCGCTTATCGCAGCCTTCATATCCAACAACCTGAGCTCCGAGTATCTTACCGGTTTCTTTTTCAAAAACAGTTTTTATTGACATGTTCACCGCACCCGGATAGTAACTTGCGTGGCTCCCAGAATAAGTGAAAGATTTATCGTAATCTAATCCAAGCTTATTTGCCGTTTTTTCATTTATCCCCGTTGTGGCAACTGTCATATCAAATACTTTTAAAATTGCGCTTCCCTGTGTCCCTGAATAACGGCTGTTTAATCCACAGATATTATCTGCAGCTATTCGACCTTGCTTATTTGCCGGACCTGCCAGAGGAACTACTGATTTTTTACCGCTTATGAAATCAGTGATTTCAACAGCATCCCCGACGGCATAAATATCCGGATCGCTGGTCAACATATCTTCACTTACAATAATAGCTCCGGTTGAATTAAGTGTAAGACCAGCTTCTCTAGCCAAATTACTTTCAGGCCTTACCCCGATAGCTAAGATAAGAATATCTGCTTGAATTTCGCCGCTGTTTAAAGCCACCTGTAACCCTATGTTTGTTTCATGTATAGAACGTACAGCATTCCCGAGCATTAAAGCAACGCCTTTGCTTTCTATATGGCGATGAACATCGCTTGCCATGTCAAAATCAAGGGGTGCAATAACTTGATCCTGCATTTCCACCAAGGTTACTTTCAGCCCTGCGTTACATAGATTTTCGGCCATTTCCACACCGATATAACCGCCTCCTACAACAACAGCTGTTTTAACGTTGGCGGAATTAATATAAGCTTTTATTTTATAAGTGTCGGGAATGTTGCGTAGAGTAAAAACTTTTTCAGAACTAATACCTTCAATAGCCGGGCGTATAGTTTCTGCACCAGGCGAAAGAATGAGTTTATCATAACTGTCAATATATGTTTCACCGGTTTTATTGTTTTTAACCGTTATCTGTTTCTTTTCTCTGTTAATATTAATTACTTCGCTTAAAATTCTAACATCAACATTAAAGCGTGCTTTAAAGCTTTCCGGTGTTTGTAAAGTAAGTGCTGAACGTTCTGTTATTTCTCCACCGATATAATAGGGCAAGCCACAGTTGGCAAAAGAAATGTATTCGCCTTTTTCAAACATAATAATTTCTGCATTTTCATCAAGCCTGCGAAGCCTGGCTGCAGCAGAAGCTCCCCCTGCAACGCCTCCGATAATAACAACTTTCCTTTTTTGCATGGTAAACCCTCCTTGTTGTAATATAATTTATTATAAAACAATTTAGATAATATATCTGTAACTTCGTCACACAAATTGTTTTTTTATCTATATACAACCAGTTTATCAACAGTATATATAAATCATAAGTTTTAATAATTAAAAACACTCCTTAAAACATAAGGAGTGTTTAACGTATTTTTATAAGTTTTTCATTTTTTTACTAAAAATTAAAATGGCAGCTATTAAAACAATAAGTGCATAACCAAATACCCACCATAAATCCGGGAAAATTGAACTGAAGTTTCCGCTGAGAGCAGCCCGAGCTGCATTTACAGCATGAACAAACGGTAAGGCGTCTGCAACTGCTTTAAACGCACCCCCAACAAGATTTAAATCAAACCATACACCGCTTAGCCATGCGGATAGATTTGTTAATAATGCTCCGCAAATCCCTCCTACCTGTTTATCGTTAAATACTGAGCCGCATAAAAGCCCTAATCCTATAAATAAAACTGCGGAAGGCAGTAAGACCAATATTGATAACCATATGTTCCAAGAAGGGGTAAGCCCCAGAATTAGCGCAATTGCAAAACAAATAATACTTTGCATTAAAGCAACCGGGATCATAGGCAGTGTATACCCTAATATGAAATCAGCTGCGGTCATAGGGGATGAAAAAAGTCTCGCTAAAAATGAAGTTGACCGGTCCTTTGCTATAAGTGTTCCAGAAAACAGCGAAATAAATGAAAATCCGAAAACTGCAATACCCGGTGTAAGGTTGTTAATAACAAAAAGCTCTACCGGAATATTTGCTTGAATAGCAGATAAAAGTAATAATAAAATAACCGGAAAACCAAGCCCGAATGCAAGATTTATAGGATCTCTGGTAATTTCTTTAATATTACGATAGGCAAAAGCTGCTATACGCATTATATAACACCTCCTGCTATTTTTATAAAAGCATCTTCAAAATTTTCTGTACTTGTTTTTGTTATCAATTCTTGAGTCGTACCTACATCAACAAGCTTCCCATTCGCCATTATTCCTATTCTGTCGCAAAGTGATTGAGCTTCTTCCATATAGTGTGTTGTAAGTATTATTGTAATTTTACCTTTAAGCTTTTTGATTTCGTTCCACAACTCTCGTCTGGCCAAAACATCAAGGCCAAGTGTGGGTTCGTCGAGAAATAAAATTTTTGGTTCGGAAATTAATGCCATTGCAATACTCAAGCGTCGTGCTGTGCCCCCTGAAAGCGTTTTTGTTTTGGCTTTTTGTTTATCTTCAAGCCCAAAAATACTTATCATTTGTAATGCTTTTTCCTGAGCTTTAATTTTATTAAAGCCATAAATCTGCGCAGTAAAAACTAAATTCTCATAAACACTTAAATTACGTGCAACTGCTGTTTCCTGGGGCGATACACCTATTTTCTCTTTAACTGATTGTGGCTTTGTTATAACGCTGTCTCCCAGTAAAACCGCATCTCCTAAGGTAGGATCAGAAAGGCAGGAAAGCATTTTTATTGTTGTTGTTTTTCCTGCGCCGTTTACACCTAACAAGCCGAATATTTCACCTTCAAAAATCTCAACGTTAAGCCCATTAACTGCAATTTTATTCTTATATTTTTTTATAAGATCAGTTGTTTTTATCGCTATCATCTTCTTCAAAATCCCCCTTTGTAAGATGGCTGAAAAATTTCATCATAATCTCACTTTTTATAATTGCAATGCCTTGCTCCTCATCACCCAAAACCAAGAGACTATCCCCCGGCTTTATATTAAATAGGTCGCGCGCTTTTTTTGGTATGACAATTTGTCCTTTTTCACCTACCGTCACCATCCCAAAAGCATGTTTTCCTTTAGGTACACCCATAAAAACCTCCTGAAAGTATGAAAAGTATGAAATGTTATACATATCATATCATAAAAAAATTAAAAAGTCAATATAAAAAACTTTTAAATTGGAATACTTTTAATTTTTTAGGTTAGTATAGTTTTTGTAGATTTATAATTTTAATTTTAAGGAGAGTAAATATGAAAAATAATTCTAATGATGAAAGATTTAAAAAAATGTCCGGTAAAAAATTCAATAGAGTAAATTGTGAAGACGAGGATACAGATTATTACGGATATTCTGATATATCAGACACTGTTTCCAACTGCGAATGCGCCGGTATGATGTATATACCTCCTCAAAATGAAGAAGAGAATGAGTCTTATAAAGATTTGTTCAACATGCAAATCCCTAAAAAGAAAAGCAGTAAAAAGTCAAATATTCAAAATGATGAATGATTTTCAAATTTCAAAAATAAATCCGCATAGATATTCTATGCGGATTTATTAAACTGTTGTTAAATTATTTAATTAAAAATGCGCCCTAAGATAAATCTCAGAGCGCAATTATTGGCGGCTTTAAACCGCTGGAGCTGGTGACCGGAATCGAACCGGTGACCTCATCCTTACCAAGGATGCGCTCTACCATCTGAGCTACATCAGC
>QAKR01000058.1 GCA_003343705.1 Clostridiales bacterium
CTTATGGACATAGGCACATTGAAATATTACCAGAAGACATATGGCTCGAAATTCTGGGGCTACGGATTTGACAAAGGTTCTAATATTGATCTTAATAACATCCGTGCGATTGGCTGGGAGCTTAAAAAGTTTGATATGATCGGTCTTGAGGATTGGTGTATAAATTCATATACAGATTATTATACACCCGAAACAGGTTGGATTTTAACACTGGATAACGCATATAAGTATTCCTGGTTCTTCCCCGGCATGGTTGGTGACGGTGTTGTAAACAAAAACAAACAGATTGTAACACTTACACTTGAAAATATTCGTGATACAATTGAAGATTATGAGTATCTTATTGCACTGGAAACCCGAGTACAGGAAAAATTAGATGCTCTGGGGTTAGATATTACTCTTGACCAGGCAATGGAAAGTTATTATGACGGATTGTTTTTGGATTTGCACAGACTCCCAGCGGAAGAGGCAGATGGGTTTGCAACTGTTCGGACCCGTATAATTGATGAAATTATAAATGGTGTTTCATATATCATAACAACAAAAGTTGATGATAAAAACTGGCTGACTGATAATCGATATATAAATATATACACATCTATAGGCTCTGAAATTATAATTGATGGCGAGCCTCAACAAACGCTGGAGACAGATAAATATGTTTATACTAAGATTTATAAATATATAGGGGAAGAAAGCAAAACATATGAAATTAAATGCGAAGGGCGAGCTACTTTTCAGCACATACTTTCAAAAGATTTTGATAAAAAACCGGTAATAACCCTTGACAATCCGGATGTTTATGAATCATTAAAGAAAGCTAATCCCAACACCGAATTTGAAATTATAAATGACGGAGATAAAGCCGTGTTAAAAATAGTTTTCGGTTCAGGGACAAAACGAGGATTTATTATTCCTGCGGAAATAATGACAACACCTGTAGGAAATTATAATTATGTACGTATGAATGTTTGGGCGGACAGTGATGAAAATACATACACGCCGGTATGTATACTTAATTCGGAGAATTTGATTGTCACGTCAAGCAGCGAAAAGTTTTACCCTACCACAGATAAAAATACCCCATTTACATGTTATTTTAATAAAAGCCAAGCTTTTGAGGCTGGTTCTTTATTGAATTCTTTCAGGCTTAGTCTTAATAAATCATATACTTCTACGGTAACACTTTACTTTTCGGATATATATTTTATAAAAGAAAGTATAGATTTTAATTGGGTTATATTTTAATAACAGCATTTTAAAAATATCGATTATTTTAATTTTAAACATTATATACTTGAAGTATTTAATGATAATTGTATATTAAATTTTTTATTATTAAATTGGAGGAAACTGACATGATGAAAATCGGTGTTATCACAGACAGCTTTCGAGTGCCGTTTAAAGAAGCGGTTATAAAAGCAAGAGATTTAGGAGCACAAGGGATACAGCCTTACGCTACGGGGAATGATTTCGGCCCTGGTAAGTTTACAAAGGACGAAATAAAAGATATTAAAAAGTTCGTAGCAGACAATGGCCTTGTATTTTCGGCGATTTGTGGAGATTTCGGTCTTGGGTTTGAGCATGAAGAAAAAAATGATGAGGTTATACGTTTAACAAAAGGAGTAATGGATTTTGCACTTGAATTAGGTGCAAATATAATTACAACACATGTTGGGTTAATCCCATCAGATGAAAACGATCCTGTTTTTAAAACAATCGTTAAAGCTGTGACTGCTCTTGGGAAATATGGGGATGAAGTAGGTTGTTCATTTGCCCTTGAAACAGGCCCTGAACCGGCAGTTATTCTTAAAAAATGCCTTGAACAAGCAGGTGTTAAAAGTGCAAAGGTTAATCTTGACCCTGCAAACTTTGTAATGCTTTGCGGAGACGACCCGGTTAAAGCTGTTTATACACTTAAAGACTATATCGTACATACACATGCTAAAGATGGTATTTCAACAAGCCCGAATCTTAACGATTTTGAAGAAAAGCCGTTGGGGACAGGCGGTGTTCCGTTCCCTGAATATTTAGCAGCCCTTAAAGATATAGGTTATGACGGATTTTTAACAATTGAACGTGAGGTTGGTGAAACACCTGAAAAAGACATTAAGCTGGCGATGGACTTTTTAACCTCAAACCTTAAAAAACTATATTAATAGAAGGATTTATATTATGAAATTAGGTATCAGTTCATATGCACTTCATCCTTATATGGGAAGATATAATTGTGATATTTATGAAGCAATAAAAGCTGCAAAAGAGCTTGGGTATCAACAAATAGAATTTATTTCAACATATGAGCCTGAAGGCGTATCTGCTGCTGACAGTGCAAAACAAATAAAAGACTTCTGTTCCGACACAGGAATGGAAATTACAGCTTATACAATAGGCGCGGATCTTCTTGTAGACGGCGAAGACGACCGTCTTATTAAAGAACTTGAAATTGCAAAAATTTTGGGTGCACCGCTTATGCGCCACGACATTTCAGGTGGATTTACCGATAGAAAAAGAAAATGTACATATGATGATCTTATTCCTATTGTAGCACCTAAGATACGAAGAGTAACTGAATATGCCCAATCTATGGGCATTAAAACAATGACCGAAAATCATGGATTTTTCAGCCAAGACAGCTGTAGAGTCGAAAAACTCATTAATGCTGTAGACAGCGAAAATTTCGGTGCCCTTGTAGATATCGGAAATTTTCTTTGTGCAGATGAAGATCCTGCAAAAGCCGTTGCACGAATGGCTCAATATGCTTTTCATGTTCATATTAAAGATTTTATAGTTAAGCCAGGGACAGAACCTGCACCCGGAAACGGGTGGATTTGCTCCCGTGCAGGGAATTGGTTGCGAGGTACTATAGTCGGGCATGGTTCTGTACCTGTTCTGCAATGTCTTCGTATTTTACAAAGCCGAGGGTATTCAGGTAATTATTCTCTTGAGTTTGAAGGTTTAGAAGACGGGTACACAGCAATGGAATTGACAAAAGCATTTCTTGACAGGCATGTAGGGTGAATCAAATGACAGAGAAAGAAAAGATGGAAAAGGGCTTTTTGTATATGCCCAGCGGAGATCTTGTAAAGCACCGTTATAATATTCAAGATGCTGTTTTTGAATATAATAAAATTCCCCCCTCTCATTATGCCGAGCGTGCGACCGCAATAAAAAAAATTCTCGGGAAAACCGGAAAGAAGATTGATATATTACCACCTTTCAAATGTGATTACGGTTATCATATCGAGGTTGGAGAGAATTTTTTTGCAAACTATAACTTCATTGTTCTTGATGGTAATATGGTTAAGATCGGAGACAATGTTCTAATAGCTCCCAACGTCAGTATTTATGCAGCAGGACATCCCTTTGACACAGAAGAGCGCATTCAAGGCCTTGAATACGCCTTTCCCGTCACTATTGGTGACAATGTTTGGATCGGCGGATCAACTACTATCATCGGCGGTGTCACAATAGGTAAAAATACTGTTATTGGTGCAGGTAGTGTTGTTTTACGAGATATCTCGGAAGGTGTTCTTGCCGCCGGAAACCCGTGCCGTGTTATACGGCAGATAACTGAACAGGATAAATTAAAATACCAAAGAGCAGATTAATAGAGAAGAAACGGAGTTATTATAATTCCGTTTCTTTTTATATATCAACTTTAATGTATGCAAATGTTTATTATATATGGAAAAATAATCAATAAAATGGCATATATGTATTGCAAAAACTGTTTTTATATTGTATAATATAAATATATAAAATAACAGGAGGAGAAAACTTTGAAAAAGTTTTGTGCTTTAATAATTTCAATAATATTATTAATTTCTGTTTTTTCAGGATGTTCTGTTCTTGACAAAAGAAATGATCCCGGATATACACCTCCTGTACCGCAAGAACCCTTTATAAATAGCTCAGATCCGGTAACAGACGGAAGCTCTTCCAATATTACACAAGAACTTTTAATAAGAATTTCAAAGGAAGAGTTTATTAAACCAAAAAATATTATTTTCATGATCGGTGATGGGATGGGGTTTAATTCCATTCGAGCCGCAAAATTAATAAACGGTGTTGAAGGTAACTGCGCAATTGAGTGTTTGCCTATAAAAAGCAAAGCTTCAACATACTCAACCTCGGAAGTTACAGACAGTGCCGCAGGTGCAACCGCACTGGCAACCGGTTTTAAAACAAATAACGGTGTTGTCGGAATGACGGCTGATGGCCAGAATGTGCCTAATGTGCTTGAGCTTGCTGCTTCTAAAGGTTTGAAAACAGGCGTTGTTGCAACAAAAACGGTCACAGACGCAACTCCAGCAGGTTTTACTGCACATGTAGGATCTCGTTCAAGCGAAGAAGTAATAGCTTCTCAGCAAATTGAGAAGTTAAATAACGGAACTCTGGATCTACTTTTAGGCGGAGGAAGAGCCCATTTTACTACAGAATCAAATCAGTTAAAACTTAACGAGGCAATTAATAATGGGTTAACATATATAACTGATAAAAATGATTTAACTTCAATTACAACTCCTGTATTAGGTTTATTTCAAGATTATGTTTTGCCGATAGGTTTTGGATCAAGTCCTAATCTTGCTCAAATGACACAAACAGCCCTTAATGTTTTAAAATGTGATGAAGGATTCTTTTTGATGATTGAGGGCTCTCAAATAGACACTTCAAATCATGCCAACAATGAATATTCTATGGCTTCTGAGTTTGAAGCTTTTGATGCGGCTGTTGCATTAGCACTTCGTTTTGTGGCAGAAAACCCTGATACAGTGCTTATAGTAACCGCAGACCATGAAACAGGTGGGATTTCTTTGCCTGATAGTGGTGCTACGGCTGAAGATATTCAATATACAACAACAGGTCACACCGGCGTTGATGTGCCCGTTTTTGCAATTGGTTACGGAACAGAATCCTTAGTTGGCTCGGTCGATAATACAGATCTTGCAAAATTTGTAGCAAAATTATTGGGTGAAAATAATTTTGGAAGAGAAAGTGATTTAGAGTATCTTAAAAAACTTAAAACTGTCTTGTTCCATTCCGCATACGTTCTTGGGCTACCTATAAAAGACGTTTTTACAGAATATTTTGGCAAGATTGTTATGAGTGAAAGCCGTATATCAAAAACTCCCGCTAAAGCGGAAAAGCTTAAAGAGAGTTTATCAACTGAGATAAACTGTGCTATACCATATGTTATATCTACAGATAAAATAAGTGATAATGAACTGGATTGTCAATTTATAAAAGTTGATATAACGGTCTTGCCCGGAACAGAAATTTATATAGAAGATAAACAACTTCCTCTTACAAATAATAAGTTTAGCAGTGTTTTTGAAAGCGGAAAAGAAATAGTTGATTCAAAGATCGAGTTTACATTAAAATATCGAGGTATAGTGGCAACGGTAAAACACTGTGTGCGTTTAGATTATGAAAAGTTTGACCGCATATTGGATTTTTCATCTTCGGATTTTTATAACGAACTAAAAAAAGTTCCCTCAAATAAGTTTGAGGAGGGGTGCTTTAAACTTGAAAACGAAAAACTGTTTATAACATACTCTACAAAACTTTCTCGGTTTTCTATCCCGTCATCAACGCTACTTATCGGAAAGGATTTATCAAAATATAACGGTATTCGAATTGTTTTTGAAAACAAATTAAATAAAGAGGTAGAAACTCCTTCGTTATATATCTCATCTGGTACGTCACTTATCACGACAACTTCATCAAAACAAACAGTATTACCCGGCGAAAAGGTTGCAATTGATTATTTTTATGATACTGAAAGCTACGGCATAGATGCATTTAAAAATGTTGCGGCTCTGCGCATTATATCAGATTTAAAAGAAACTTTTACAATTACGGAATGTTACGCATTTTATAAAACTTAACAGGAGGCCGAGAAAGTGCATCGCACAAAACTTTACATAACAATCTCTTTGACTATTACAGTTTCCGTTTTTTTACAAATAATTGCATTTGCAGGTGAAGACGGATTATTCAAATATGACATATCAGAATCAGTAACAATTACCTCTTACATAGGGACAAGCTCACAGGTAAATGTCCCCGATACAATAGAAGGGATTAATGTTACTGCTATTGGTGATTTTGCATTTGACAAAAAGTTAAATATAACATCTATATCTTTACCGTCTACACTCCAATATATAGGGGAATGCGCTTTCCGAGCATGCCGGGGGCTTACTACAATAGAAATCCCCAAAAGTGTAACAGCTATAGGGTTTTACGCTTTTGATCTCTGTGAAAATTTGACTATTCTTTGTTACAGAGGTTCAGCAACTCACGATTATGCATTACGTTATAATATGAAGTTTACCCTTTTGGATGCCCAGGGTAGCGACGTTCAGTTTGAGTATACTACAACAGCATCGGAAGCGACACTCACTCGATATATAGGCAATGGAGGAGATGTTTACATACCAAGTACACTTGGTGGTAAACCTGTCATGACGATAGCCACAGGAGCATTCGAAAACTGCAATACGGTTACTTCAATTAATTTTACAGAAACTGTAACATCAATAGAGGCAGGAGCTTTTGCTGGTTGTGAAAACCTTACAAGCTTCAGCGTACATGAAAATAATAGGTTTTTTTCAGTTAAAGACGGGATTTTATATAACTACGATCAAACAGAATTGATTTCTTATGCTCACGGCCGACAAGAAACCGAATATACAATCCCTGTTCCTATTGAGAAGATAGGTAACAGCGCATTCAGAGGTTCAAAAAACTTGCGAACGCTATCGTTTTATGAAGGTGTTAAAACTGTTGGTCATTATGCCTTTGCGGATTGCAGAAATCTTGAAAATGTTTATTTTGCAAGTGAACCTTCATATTTTGGGACAGATGTATTTAAAAACACAAGCTGGCAAAATAACCAGCCTGAAGGGCTTTTATATTTCGGAAATATACTTTGTGGTAAAAAAGGGACGGTTTCTGGTAAAATTTCAATTAAAAACGGTACAAGTCTAATATCAGCTTATATGTTTGCAGAAACTTCAGTAACATCTGTTTCAATCCCGGGGTCGGTACGATATATCTGTGATCGTTCTTTTTACAACGCTTCTTTGTTAACCGAACTGGTGGTGAATTCTCGGGACATTACTTTCGGCGCAGAAGTTGTTTCCTCCGAACCTAAAATAAAATGTTATTTCGGCACCTCGGTATACGACTTTTTTATTAAAAACGGCAACACAGTGTTACAAATAGTGCCGGAAAAGCCTCGTATGAATGTGTTGTACATTTCGAATAATGTTATTTATATTACTTGGAATAGCATAGAAGGGGCTCAAGGATACAATGTCTATTTAGGTAATGAAAAAATTGCTCAAACACAAAATACATATTACACATATAAAGGTCTGAATCCTCAATCTATGTATATTCCCGCAGTCTCAGCTTACGCCGGTGAGACTGAAGGATCTAAAAGCGACCAATCTATAATTTCAACTGTTTCATATTTATCGGGAGACATAGATAATAACGGAGATATAGATCTTTCCGACGCAATGAAAATATTCCAACACGTAGCCGGTAAAGTTATGCTTGCAAATAAAAAAGTCGGAGATGTAAATTCTGATGGGAAGGTTGATCTTACTGATGCTATGGTAGTATTTCGTATTGTAGCAGGGAAAATTTTAATAAAGTGAATAATATAAATAGTTACAAACAAATTAAATAATAAAATTGCAATCGCAGGATTGCTGTTAAATCTCCTTTTCTTATGCATATATACGCATAGGAGAAGGAGATTTTTATATGTCTTGCTTTTTTCAATGCAGTGTTTAAAATATATACAATAAATATTTATAAATATTAAGATAATAGACATAGTAAATTATGTTTTAAATGGTAAAATATAACTTATTTGTAGAAAAGAGGGAGCTTGTGCCAGATATTGTTTTTAATATTGCCGCGTTTGTTCCGGTAGTTTTTATTATTGTTTTATTGGTCGGATTTAATTTACCTTCAAAAATAGCAATGCCTGTAGGATTTGGCGTTTGTGTATTGCTTACAATTTTTTTATGGCAGATGAAACCACTCGATGTTTTGTCTTATTCCATATATGGGGGACTATCAAGTATAGACATACTAAGCACTGTTTTGGGCGCTGTTTTGTTATTGAACATATTAAAATGTTCTGGAGGAATGGATACAATCAGCAACGGATTTATAAAAATAACACCAGACAGACGTATTCAGGCTGTTATAATTTGTTGGCTTTTTGAAGCATTTATTGAAGGTGCAGCGGGATTCGGAACTCCGGCGGCTCTTGCAGCTCCGCTCCTTGTTGGGCTAGGATTTCCACCTATCGCAGCGGCAATGTTTGCCCTTATTTGCAACTCTACTCCAGTTTCTTTCGGAGCAGTTGGACTTCCTTCTCAGGTTTCAATAGGAATTCTGCAGAGTGCCGGAGTCACAGATTCTTCTTCTCTTAATGCGATGACAAGGCTTACCTCTGTTATTACAGGAGTTGCGGGAATTTTTGTACCGCTTATGGCTTTATTACTCTTAACAAAGTTTTTTGGTAAAGAAAAATCTTTTAAACCAGCTTTACAAGCTGCACCTTTTGCAATATTTGCAGGAGCTGCGTTTGTTGTTCCAAATATATTAATTAACTTTATATTTGGGTATGAGTTTTCATCTCTTGTAGGTTCACTTATAGGTTTATTAATTGTAGTCCCTGCGGCAAAGAAAGGCTTTTTAATTCCTAAAACAGTATGGACTTTTGGGGAAAAGGATGAAGCTGTTGAACACCGCTTAGAGCAGGTACAATCTTCAAAAAAACTAAGTAGTGTAAGAGCGTGGATGCCCTACATAATAATTACATGTATATTATTGGCTACAAGATTATTACAATTTACTGTTTTACCTGAGCTTAACAAACTTTCTATTACTATTCCCGAAATATTCGGAGCTGAAGGCTCAAGTTATTCGTTTAGATATGCGTGGTTACCCGGCCCGGTATTCATAGCAGTTTCCCTTGTAACAATATTAATACATAAAATGAATAGAAAAGAAGTCAGCCAAGCTTTTAAAGATACCTTTAAACAAATAGCCGGGGCATCGATTGCAATTTTGTTTGGTGTCGCACTTGTTCAATTAATGTTAAAATCAGATGTAAATCAGATAGGTGCAGACGGCATGATGCATCTTATGGCGCTTTCTTTAGCAGCCGTCTTCGGGTCTTGTTACTTTCTGGTTGCTCCTATTATCGGAGTTCTCGGTTCTTTTGTTTCCGGAAGCAATACAACGTCCAATATGTTATTCACTGGTATGCAATATCAAGCTGCAATTGCCAGCGGAATATCACCAATTCTTATCGTAGCTCTTCAGAGTATAGGCGGTGCGATAGGAAATATGGTATGTGTAAATAATATTGTTGCTGTATGTTCAACAGTCGGAGTAATAGGCTCAGAAGGCAAAATAATAAGAAAAAATATCATTCCTGCACTGTTTTATGTTGCCATTATATCCATTGTTGCATTTGTGTTTATTTCTGCAGGTATAGACTTTGTGGGGATAAGCTAATTAAAATAGTTTAAAAAAATAAAAGCACCCATATGGGTGCTTTTATTTTTTTGTGTTTTTCAATCGTTAAAGAGATAGTTAAATTTAATATTAAAAATTCTATATTAGCTCAGTCTTTATGCTAGCTCCGGCTTTTTAAAGCAGGGGTAATTACATATATATAACACACAAAAGTAAAATAAAAATAAAATATAAAAATATATTGACAAAAATAAAATAATAATGTATAATTGTAAATAATGAAGCTTGTTTAACTTATTCCAATAAGAAAGTAAGGTGAATTACGATTATAAAATATTATTACAACTACAAAGGATCAAAAGATATTTTTGTACTTACTCTGAAAATTGTAATGAAATTAAGAAAGGAGCTTTAATTAAATATTTTAAAATTACGATTAGTTAAAATAATAACCTAATACAATTTTTTAGATTAAAAATAAAAAATTTAGCGTCGGGGTTAATAGTTGTAGTAATATATATATATATATATATTAAAACTAAACAGAAAGATATTAAAATTGTTATTTAAGAAAGGTTTGGTGTTTTCTATATGAAAAAAACAATTGTTTGTATGTTTATATCACTAATGATTGCTGTTTCCTTTATTCCGTTATATTCGATATGCTCACATGCAGCAGAGCCTATATCGATCATTTACCTTAAAACATCAGTCTCAGATGTTGGTGAAAAAATATATGTTAATCTTTTATTGGATAGTCCTGATAAGCCTGTTTGTGGAATAAACATAAATCTAAGTTACGATCCTGCTCAGTTAAGAATAGCTTCAACTGAGGAGGAAATCATAAATGGTTCTGAGTTGCAAGGTGCTAATTCATATTATTTTAAAGAAGTAAACTTAAATTATAATATTAATAATACGAGCTGTATAAAATTTTGTGCTTTGACAACTTCACCAGGTTTGTCAAAGGGTACTGTTGCTACTATCTGTTTTGATGTTTTAACAGATATAAATATTGATTCGCTTAATTTGGGACTATCATTATGTGAAGTTCTTGATGCAAATGTAAGTAATATGGAATATTATACTCAAGGTACGGTAGTTATAACTAAAGGAGACGTTGCAGCACCAGCAGCACCTGTAGTTGAAAGCAAATCAGATAAGAGCGTTACATTGGTTGCAAAAGAAGGCTATGAATATTCTATGGACGGGGAAACATGGCAGCCTTCAAACAAATTTGAAAATCTTGATCCTGCAAAAGAATATACATTCTATCAGAGAATAGCTGAAACCGAAACAACAAACGCGTCTGCTATATCAGAAGTATTAAAAGTTACAACATTAAAATCAGATGTTGCAGCACCAGCAGCACCTGTAGTTGAAAGCAAAACGGATAAAACTGTTACATTAGTTGCAACAGCAGGTTATGAATATTCTATGGATGGAACAACATGGGTAAATACAAATAAGTTTGAAAACCTTGATCCTGCAAAAGAATATACATTCTATCAGAGAATAGCTGAAACTGCGACAACAAATGCTTCTCTGGCATCTATAGCTGTGACGGTTAAAACTATAAAAATCGGTGATGTGAATGAAGATGGTGTGATTAAACTGGAAGATGCGATGAAAACATTCCAGCATGTTGCCGGTAAAATAACTCTTGAAGGTGATAGTGCACTTGCAGCAGATGTAAACGGCGATAAATTAATCAAGCTTGATGACGCAATGAAAATCTTCCAAGTAGTAGCAGGGAAACGCACATCTGAAGAGTGGATTTAAAGTTTTTTAGTAATTTAGAGACGAGCTTTTTATGCTCGTCTCTTTTTTATTTAGATTTATAATTATTTCTTATAGTTATTCATATATAAATAGTAAATATATGTAAAAGACGTAATAAAAATATATATAAAAATTGTCAAAATAATAGCGAAAAGTGTTGACATAGGTCGAAATATGTTGTAAAATATATATCGGTATATCATATAATACATATTCGATAAAAATATACTGATATAAAACGGAAGGATAGTGACATATTAAATGCTCGGCGAACAACTTAAAAACGAGTTTGAGGCTGCGGTAGGAGCCGAAAACGTGCTTACTCAATATGAGGATCTTGTTTGTTACTCTTTTGACGCGACAATGAATGTCGACCCGCAGGTTCCTCTTGCAGTTGTAATTCCGGAATCATCACAGCAGATAAGTGAAATTGTTAAAATTGCAAAACGCGAGAAAATTCCCTTATTCCCGAGAGGCGCAGGCACTAATTTAAGTGGCGGAACCGTTCCTGTGGACAAGGGTATTGTAATTTCAATGTGCAAAATGAATAAAATAATTGAAATAGATGAGGATAATCTTACGGCTACAGTTCAAGCCGGTGTTGTTATTGAAGAACTTATCAATGCGGCAAAAAAGGTTGGACTTTTATATGCTCCTGATCCGGGTACAGTTCATTGTGCTACTATGGGAGGCTCTATAGGTGAGTGTGCCGGAGGTTTGCGTGGTGTCAAATACGGTGTGACTCGTGATTATGTTATGGGTGTTGAAGTTGTTACTTCAGATGGTAAAATCGTGCGTTTCGGTGGTAAAACTGTAAAAAATGTTACGGGTTATTCTATGACGCAGCTTTTTGTTGCCTCTGAAGGAACAATAGGTATAATGACTGAGGCAATTGTTAAGCTTATACCTTTGCCGGAATTTCGCCGTAGCATGATGGCAGTTTTTATGAATTTAGAAGCTGCCGGTAAAGCAATAAGTGCTATAATCCGTAATCATATAATACCTGCAACTCTTGAAATAATGGATAATGCTACAATCCGCTGCGTTGAAGAAAGCACTAATGTGGGGCTGCCTCTTGATGCCGAAGCTGTTTTGATGATTGAAGTTGACGGCTTTGAAGGTGAAGTTGTTAGAGATGCTGAACGAATTGTTAAAATATGTGAAGATTATGGAGCTGCACGCATTGAAAAAGCGGATACCGATGCAGCCCGTGACAAATTATGGGCTGCAAGACGTGCTGCTTTACCATCACTTATAAGGCGTGCAAAGTCTACAATTCTTGAAGATGCAACAGTTCCGCGCTCAAAGGTTGCTGAAATGCTTAAAGCTGTTAGCGAGATTTCAAATAAATATGATGTTCCTATAGGTACTTTCGGTCATGCAGGAGACGGAAACCTTCATCCTACTATCCTTGCGGATTTTTCACGAGAGGGTGAGCATGAGAAGGTTGAAGCCGCAATAAATGATATTTTTGATGTTGCTCTTTCCCTGGGAGGAACTCTATCGGGTGAGCATGGTATAGGCCTTGCAAAAATAAATTATATGAAAAATGAATTCGGTGATGATGGGCTTGATGTTATGCGTAAAATTAAAAAAGCTCTTGACCCTGATAATATACTCAATCCCGGCAAACTTATACCCATGGACGGAGGGGACCTATAATGAAAATTAGTGAAAAGGCTTTAAAAGGCATAGAAACCTGTGTCCGTTGCGGTTATTGCCAATCTTATTGCCCAACATATCAAGCTACACGCCACGAGGGATATAATGCACGGGGCAGAATGCAGCTTGCAAAAAGCGCATTAGCTGAAGACAAAATAACAGAATTATTTCGCCAGCGTATGAGTCAATGTTTGTTATGCGGATCTTGTAGTGAACATTGTCCTCCTGGTGTACATATTCCGGAAATTGTTGAAGAGTTACGTTGCGGGCTGAACGATGAATGCGGATTAACAACGGTAGGCGAACGTATGCAAAAAAATATTGCAGAAATAGGGAATGTTAACGGAGACGAGCAGAAAAACAGGCTCTTATGGCTTGGGAATATTGAAGGTAAGTTTAGTGTTAAGATAAATGAAAAAGCAGATTATGTATATTTACCCGGCTGTGTTTCGTCTCTTTATCCTTCATCTTATGCAATAGCTCAAAGCTTTGTAGGTCTTTTAAGTATTGCCGGTGTGGATTTTACTCTTTTAGGAGAAAACGAGCTTTGCTGCGGTTATCCGCTTTTTATAGGGGGGCTTGAAAAGGACGCAAAGCAAGTTGCACGGAGTAATATAGCCGCAGTTAAAGCTTTGGGTATTAAAAAATTAGTTACAACCTGCCCGTCTTGTTATTATATGTGGAACGAACATTACCCCAATCTTTTAGAGGAGCAAACAGGTTTAGAAGTTATCCACGGCGTTGAGCTTTTAGCAGACCTTTGCGAAAAAGGAAAGCTTAAACCGAGGGCGCTTAATGAAACAGTTACATATCACGACCCATGTGACCTTGGGCGTAAAAGCGGAGTATTTGAAGCTCCGAGACAAATAATAAATTCTATACCAGGCATAAATTTTGTAGAGATGACAAAAAATCGCAGAGATGCGGTATGCTGCGGCGGAGGCGGAAACCTCGAAAGCAATGATGCTGTTTTATCCGGTAAAGTTGCAGCATTGCGTGTATCTCAAGTTGCTGAAACCGGCGCCACAACAATAATCTCATGTTGCCAACAATGTAGAAGAACCTTGCAGACAAGTGCGCGAAATACCAGAACAAGAATTAAGGTTTCCGATATAACCGAGCT
Organism: Clostridiales bacterium; assembly: GCA_003343705.1. Lineage (GTDB taxonomy): Bacteria > Bacillota > Clostridia > Oscillospirales > UBA644 > QAKR01. Next base: position 14,084 of record QAKR01000058.1, read on the forward strand.
ATTATTTAAACTTTGCGAATAGTATAATATTTTTGGAGGTATAAAAAATGAAAGTAGGCAAGTACGAATTTCCCGAGGGTTACAGCTTTGATAAATATCATGGCTGGGTTAAAAAAGACGGCGATGTTTTAGTTATGGGCGTTACTGATATGTTTCAGCAAATGGCAGGTGAGATTATTTTTGTGGAAGTTCCTGCCGTAGGGCGCAGAATAGATGAAGGGCAGCCTTTTGCATCAATCGAAAGCGGTAAGTGGGTTGGCAGATTGAAAGCACCCGTAAACGGAGAAATAATTGATGCAAATATTGATCTTAGTGATTATCCATATCTTCTTAACGAAAATCCTTATGACGAAGGTTGGGTTATAAAAATTAGACCTGATAATATAGCTGATATTGATGAGTTTATGTCAGATGATAATTCAGATGAGATTTCAAAATTTGTTGAAGAAGAAGAAATTAAAAACAATATACAATAATGAGGTGATATTTTTTGCATTACAAAATAAGCGAGATAACGGAAGAGCAAAAAGAGCTTGACCGTATCGTGCGTGAAGTCGAGGGCGGCGAAAAAATATACACCTGTATACAATGCGGCAGCTGTTCTGCCACATGCCCCGGCAACGCAGAAAATAAATATTCGCATAGACAGTTTTGGCGCCTTTTGCAGCTTGGAAATTTTGAAGAGATCTTTGGTTCGGAAAACGAATGGAACTGCACAACATGTGGTCTTTGCGAAGCAAGATGCCCACGAGGAATTCCTTTAACAAAAATAATTCTTAGGTTGCGTGAAGCATATTCAGATAAAAAAGGAACGCCTGAAAATCAGGTAAGAATAGCAGATGCAATGCAAAAACGGAATATCAACGGTGACGACCAGAAAAATAGGCTTTTGTGGTTTTCAAATATGGGTGAAGGTAAGGCAGAAACAGAAGCTGCCATGAAAAAAGATAAAGCTGAGGTTGTTTATTACACAGGCTGTGTCTCGGCACTTTTTCCGCAAGCATATAAAATCCCTCAGTCACTTTCACTTATGCTTGTTAAAGCCGGAGTGGATTTCGGCTTTTTAGGTGAAGGGGAATGGTGCTGCGGTTATCCCTTGCTGGGCTCAGGTGCAGGGGAAGAAGCTCTTAAGGAATATGCGGAACATACATATGAAGCCCTTCAAAAAATGGGGGCAAAAACAGTTGTTATGTCTTGTCCCACCTGCCTTTACGTGTTTAAAGAAGTTTACACAAAATATGTACCTGGATTTAATAATATTGAAATTCTTCATTATTCGCAATATCTTCCTCGGTTGATAAGCGAGGGTAGATTGAAGTTTAAACAGGGTGAGGAAACCGTTACCTACCACGATCCCTGTGATCTTGGCCGTAAAGGTGAGAAAGTCTTTGACGAGCCGAGAGAGCTTATATCATTAACCGGTGCAAAAATATGTGAGATGCGGTTTAATAAAAACGAAAGTAAGTGCTGCGGCGGTGGCGGAAATATTGAAATGCAAAACGGCGGGCTTTCCGAATCAATTTCTGTAAAACGTGCAAAAGAAGCAGTTGATACCGGTGCTTCGGCAGTTGTGACAACTTGCCAGCAATGTAAGCGATCCCTGCAAAAAGGAGCACGTAACATTCGTGCACGAATAAAGGTTTACGACCTTTTGGAATACCTTGCGGAAAGATTGGAGGGCTAGACAGATGGAAGAATTGAGAATAGGCGTTTATGTATGTCATTGCGGCTCCAATATAGGAGGCACGGTAAACTGCCCGGAAGTTTCGGCATATGCGCAGGGGCTCCCCAATGTAACTATTGCAAGAGATAATATGTACACTTGCTCTGATGCGGGGCAAAAAATTATTAAAGACGACATTAAAGAGTTTAACTTAAACCGTGTTGTTGTTGCATCATGCTCACCCAGAATGCATGAACCTACTTTTAAAAAAGTTGTTGAAGAAGCCGGGCTTAATCCGTTTTATATGCAAATGGCAAATATCCGTGAGCATGTATCTTGGGTTTGTACGGATATCCCTACAGCTACCGCAAAGGCAAAAGATCTTGTCCGTGCAGCTGTTGCAAGAGTTTCCCACCACGAACAGATAATTCCCCAAGAAATTCCCATAACGAAAAAATGTCTAGTAATAGGCGGCGGTGTTGCGGGAATAGAAGCAGCTTTGACTGTTGCACAATCGGGTTACCAAACATATGTGGTTGAAAAAAAACCGACAATAGGCGGAGTTATGGCTCAACTTGATAAAACCTTCCCAACTCTTGATTGCTCGGCTTGTATACTTATGCCTAAAATGGTTGACGTGGCAAGGGAACCCAATATTGATCTGATGACAAACTCCGAGGTTGTGTCTGTTGAAGGTTCTGTAGGAAATTATACTGTTACAGTCGTTAAACATACTCGTTACACCACACCTGATTGTACAGGTTGTAAAAAATGCGTTGAAGCATGTGTCATGAAAAACCGTATTCCTGACGAGTTTAATTACGGGCTTTCAAACAGAGGTGCGGCATATATTCCGTTCCCTCAGGCTGTCCCTCTTAAAGCTGTTATAGATCCTCAAAATTGTCTTTATCTTAAAAACGGTAGATGTACGCAAGCTTGTGCAAAAGCTTGCGACCGAGGCTGTATTGATTTTACACTTAAAGATGAAACCGTTAAAATTAATGTAGGTGCTATAATACTTGCCACCGGGTTTAAGATCTTTGACGCAAAGCGTACTCAAAAATATGGATTTGGTCTTTATCCTGATGTTATTGATTCAATGCAGTATGAGAGAATGACAAATGCTTCAGGCCCTACCGGTGGGCATCTTGTTACATCAAAAGGTGAAAAGCCTAAAACAATTGCTTTTATTCATTGTGTAGGTAGCCGTGATAAAAACACAAATGAGCATTGTTCGAAAGCATGTTGTATGTATTCTCTTAAACATGCCCATCTGGCCCGTGAAAAGACGGGTGCAGAAGTATATAATTTTTATATGGATATCCGTGCCGCAGGCAAGGGGTATGAAGAATTTTATAACCGTATTCAAAGTGAAGGAGTTCATTTTGTAAGAGGTAAAGTAGCCGAGATCGTTAAAAGCGAAAACGACAGGCTTCTGCTTAAGGCTGAGGATACTCTTTTAGGGGCAACAATGGAACTTGAAGCCGATATGATTGTTCTGGCAGTGGGGCTTGAACCGTCTGAAGACACAGCCTCAATTGCTGAAATGATGCACGTTTCACGTACTAAAGACGGGTTTTTTATGGAAGCCCACCCAAAACTGAATCCTCTTGAAACACCTACTGCTGGTATTTATGCTGCGGGTTGTGCACAAGGTCCAAAAGATATTCCTGATACTGTTTGTCAAGCAAAAGGCTGTGCAGGCGATGTTATTCGCTTTTTAAATATAGGTAAAGTTAAACTTGAACCTACAGTGGTTTCCATAAATCCTGAGCTTTGTAAAGGTTGCCGTTTATGTGAAAAGCTTTGTCCTTATACAGCATTGGAATTTGACGCCGAAACAAAAATAATGCGTACCGAAAGCACAAAATGCCGCGGTTGCGGTACGTGTGCTGCGGCTTGCCCGGCGGGCGCAATAAAACAAGGACACTTCTCGTCGGGGCAGATATTTGCCGAGCTTGAAGGCCTTTTAAGAGATTGAGGAGGCGTTGAAAATGAGTGAATATAAACCTAAAATAATTGAGTTTCTGTGTAACTGGTGTTCATACGCCGGGGCTGACCTTGCAGGCACGTCACGTACACGTCACGATATAACAGCACGTGCGGTTAGAGTTATGTGCTCTGGCCGAGTAGAACCATCCTTTGTGCTTAAAGCGTTTTTAGAAGGTGCAGACGGTGTTTTGATTGCCGGTTGTCATATCCCGTCAGACTGTCACTATACTAACGGCAACTTTAAAACACAGGCAAGATACGAAATGTTTCAGCCTCTTTTAGATCAACTTGGAATAGACCGCCGCAGGCTTCGTCTTGAATGGATTTCAGCATCTGAAGGCGAAAAGTTTGCAAATGTTATGGATGATTTCTCTGCACAGATTAAAGAGCTTGGTAAACTTGAAATAAACAAAAAATGCCCGCTTCAAAACAAAGAATTTTGTGGCCCTGAATGCCCTCTTATTCAAAGCTCCCAGGAGTTTGTTGCATGTGAAGCAGCCGCAGGCGGCCATGTGGATTTACAAGAGCGTAAAGAAAGGCAACTGCCGATTAAAACAACAGAGCCTTCAATTAATTACGATCCAAACAAGTGCATCCGCTGCGGAAGCTGTGTTGAGGCTTGCCGTGTACAGTCTATTGAAGCAATTCATTTAAGTGACTTGGGTGTTGACATGGATAGCGACAGATGCGTTCGCTGCGGACAGTGCGTTATGGCTTGCCCGTTGGGCTTTCAGGATAAAACCGTTGCTATGGTTAAAACTCTGGCTAAGTGCGACGACTGTGCATTTTCACGCCCTGTAGGTGCAATGAGCGAAGTTGACGATACGAAAACTGTTATTGATGCACTTAAAGATCCTGATGTTTTCACTGTTGTGCAGTTTGCTCCGTCGGTCAGAACGGGCATAGGTGAGCAATTTGGAATGGAACCCGGCGCAAACGCAACTGCAAAACTTTACAGTGCATTTCGTGCCGCCGGCTTTGACCGTGTGTGGGACACAAACTTTTCTGCAGACCTTACTATTATGGAAGAAGGTACGGAATTTTTAAATCGTGTCCAAAATAATGGAGTTTTTCCTCAGTTTACTTCTTGCTGCCCTGCATGGGTAAAATACGTGGAAAAGTATTATCCTCAACTTATTCCTAATCTTTCTTCTGCAAAAAGCCCTCAACAGATGTTTGGTGCAGTTGCTAAAACATACGGGGCAAAAAATTGCGGTGTTGAACCTAAAAAAATGTTTGTTGTTTCTGTTATGCCTTGTACTGCTAAAAAGTATGAATGCCAGCGTGAAGAATTTGCAGATGCTTCGGATATAAACAAAGACGGTAAATATCAGGATGTAGACGCGGTATTAACAATACGCGAATGCGCAAAGCTTTTCAAGCTTTTGGGTATTGACCTTTCGGCTCAAAAAGACGGCGAACCCGATCCTTTAATGTCGGCTTACACAGGCGCCGCAACGATTTTTGGTAGAACCGGTGGCGTTATGACTGCCGCATTGCGTACGGCTTATGAAATAGTTGAAGAAAAACCGCTTCAGGACCTTGATTTACAATCTCTCGGTACATATGACGGAGTTAAAACCGCATCTGTTCCTACAAAAGCAGGTGAGCTTAATGTGGCTGTTGCCTATGGGCTCGGAAACGCAAAGAAAATCTGTGAGGATATTATAAGCGGCGGTGATTTTTCAAAGTATCACTTCATTGAAATTATGAGTTGTCCCGGCGGCTGTGTCGGCGGCGGCGGACAGATTTTAACAACTAACGTTGTAAAAGCAAAAGAGCGTACAGAAGGGCTTAATGAAGACGACCATGAACATGTACTTCGTAAATCCCATGAAAATCCGGAAATCAAAAAGATTTATGATGATTTTCTCGAAAAGCCTTGTTCTCATCTTGCCCACGATCTTTTACATACGGAATATGTAAAAGGCAACGTTTAGAAAGTTTATCTTTGATTAAATTGAATATCGCCGCAATGACACCTGTATTTATGGTGTCATTGCGGCGACATAATCGGTTAAATCTTAACGATACATCATTGCTAGTCAACCCGCGTCCATTGTTAAAGAGAGTTTTTTAGTCGATCAAAACCCCATTTCTGATAGTAATGCTAAAAATTCATCTTGCAATTCTGCAAAGTTTTCAATACAGAACTGTGTATATTTATAATCATAATCTAAGATGGGCAATGGCCCGCTGCACCAATACTTTTTTTCAGATTGGTTATAATATGCAAATGAATAGGAAGCGCCATCTCGAGGCATATAGGGTTCTGACGATAATTCAAATTTTTTAAAGAATGAAAGCCATCTCTGTATTAAATCTTTATCAGCAGTAGAATATGTTGTTTCGCTTAATCCTCCTATAAAGGAGACTTCAAACTTAGAAATATTATTTGCGTCAAAGGCTTCCAGTTCTGTTTTGAAATTTTGTATTGCGTTTTGTTTAATTTCTTCAGTGATTTTATTGGGATCGGCAGGTTTGGCATTGTTGGGGTCTCCAGGATCTGCATTATTGCTATTTACTCTGGATTCCGATGTGCTTTTATCCGGATCAGTAGGTTTTTCATTGTCGGGGGTTTCGATATTCGTATTATTACTCCCAGTAGGATTTGTAAAATCATTTTCATTCCCCATTTTTCCTTTACAACCCCCTAATAAAAAAATTTGTACTATTATAAAAAAAATAAAAACTTTTTTCATTCTCTACCTCCCGCTTATTGCCTTATAATTGTTTGATCCCAACGTCTGGTGCCCGCTGTATTGATTAATTGGGCGTAGGTTCTCGTATAGCTTTGCCCGGGATTAGGAGCTGGCCATGGATCTGACACAGTAGGCCATGGATCGCGAATAAGATAACTTAATACCCCCGTAGAGGATATTTGATATCCATATACTACTACAACATGACCGCCATTTCTTGTGGTTCCACTTCCAGGATAAAATCCCAAAGCAATTGTAACGATATTTCCGCTATTTAGTTGTATTCGCAAGTTTTGTTCAGTTAAAGTTGAGACAGAACCCGAAAAATTAACGGTATTATTTGTGGCAAAAGTGGATGCAGTTGCAGTTTCGACGATAGAAGCAGCTTGATTGTTTGTGTTGCCTTTAATATGCTGAACAATGTTAGATTGCGTTATTGTTGAAGCTGGTACATATGTTCTTCCTGTCATTTGTGCACAAGCCGCCCAACACCATAAATTCTGTTCTTGCCCGATTTGTGGAGTACTTACAATACGTTCTTTCTCAAACACAAACTTTTGATTGCTACCACCGTAATATTCATACAATTGAACATCCGTACCACATCTTTTAGCAAAGGACCTTCCTGTTGGCGAAAAGGTCATTGTCGTATCAGCTGCATTCCAAATATCAAGACCTCGTTTTGCGCTGCCGTACGGCATGATTCTGTAACTTCCGTCACCGTTACGGACAATACGGAACTTAGCGGCATCTGAGCTCGGACTATGATTATATTGAGTTATTGGACGAAAGTTTTCATCTATTTGGTAGTATACTTCTAGATAAAGACTTTGATCATCCATTGGGGATAGTCCGTAAGTTCCGTCATTGTTTTTCGTTACCTTCCACTGCTGGTTCGTGTTGCCGTAAAAATCCCACGCAGTGGTTCTATTATCACCCTGTACGTGGTCAAGATATTTGCCTTGCCATGGGCTTTTTATAAAATACACACCGCTCGTAATAGAGGTATCCTCGGTATAATTTACCTCAATATGCTGATAATCTACTGACGAATTACGGCTGGAAGCAAATGTTTTGTTGGGGCGGCCTGGTTGGTCAGCTTTTAAAACAAAACCGCAATCTTGAGAAAAACCACCGTCATTAAGAGCATATTTCAGCCAACCTTTGAACGAATCTCCGATCCAAAAATTATAATTTCCGTTGGCTCCCACTGTTGATTGGTCTAATTTTCGAAACAAATTATTACTGACACCCGAAAAGGATCCTGCCCAAGTTGCTTCAGAAGCAGGAACTGTTATATAGGTTCTCCAACATTCTACACTATAAGTGCTTCCACCTCCGGATAGTTGTTTTGTGTGATATAAAACGTCTGTATGTCCTATATTATTCGGATTTATATATTTATAATCGCCGATATTTGTAATTTTTATATAAGACATTGATTCATAATCAGTTTGATTATTATATAACCCTACAGAAAGACCATAATCTTGAACTGATTTGGAACCTTCCTCCCAAACATAACAATCTTGAATATTACTACGAACAATTAGAAGTGTCGGATCAATCAACACTGGATAGACAGTTGCGGTGTTTTCAAGAAAAGCTTTGTTAATAATCATTGTCAGCAAATATTTATCGGCTTCAAGTTTTTCAATCCGATATTCGTTGTTATACTCAAAATGTATTTCATCGCTTTTTTCTTCTCCGATATAAGAATCCCGTGCCCAGGGCTGACTTACGGTAAAAGATTCTTCTCCGCTGGTTGCATTATAAAACGTAATTACAGGACCATTTTCGCAATTAGGAACTAAATTAGGTGCGTTGATTATAAATTGAAATTCATTCTGTCCGTTATATTTATTTAAAATAATGTTCTCTTTTAAACCATTATTAATTGCCGAATATTGCAGATGAGCGCCTTCACCAAAGATGTTATCGTATTGTATAACAGTTTCTTCTTCGCCTAAAAATGAAAAATTAATCATTTTTGCGCTTGATTTTTCTTCAGTTAAAGGAACCATAGTAACACTGTTAACACCATCGTTAACAGACGTTCCTTTTTCAAGTTTTTTTGGTAATGAAATATTTATATCTCCGCTTTTATTTTTATAAGTACTTTCGCCGGATTCATTCAATGTTTCAACTAAAGTATTGTCTATGAATTTTATCTCATTTGTTTTTTTATCAACATATTTAATGGGGGTTGAATATATTCGTAGTGTTTTAGAACCATCCTCATTAATAGTTGTAAAGGATTCCATCATATCTGCATCTACAGTATCTATACCAATTGCTTTTTTATTTTTGGACTTTTTTGATAAGTCAGAATTATCTTTCAACTTGTCCGGCAGTTTCTCTAATTTCATATTTTGCAGACCGTGACCTTTTTCAGATAATTCTTTTGTTGTTGATTGTGATTCTAAATCGGCTGTAATTGCTTTTTCATTATCGCTTTTTAATGTTGATTCTGGGTTATCCTCTGTTGTGGTAATGCTTATCTCAGGCTCATTCGGTAAAACTGATTCTTCCTTAAAGGCGAAAGCTGCAGAAAATTGTGATGTAAGGGCAATGACAAGAACAAGTATAAACATTGATAAAAGTTTCTTTTTCATAAAATATTCCCCTTTTATGATTTTTAATATTCTATTTATTTCCCTTGATTTCTACTATTACAAAAGAACCTCCTCTCTTGTTATTTAATATATATTTTGCTATATTAATAGTATATAACATCAAATAAAATTTTTCAAGCAATTTTATTAACAGAAAATTAATCATTAATTTATATAAAATTACCAAATATATAAACATATGTTGTCTTTTTATAAAAAGTATGATACAATAAAAAAAAAGCGAAAGGAATATTATAAAATGAAAAGGATTTTTTGTATTTTACTATGTTCGATTTTTATTCTTTCTTGTCTAACATCTTGTACAGTTGTGGATAAAAGACCGAAGCTCTTAATTATGGGAAATGATTGCAATTACCCAAGCTCCTTAATGTATAATATTTTTAAAAGAGCAGGATGTGATCTTGGCCTAACCTACAAAGCTTTGTCTAGAGATAATTTTTTATATACAGCTTTTGATGGTTTTTACACTTCAAATAAGGCTGATATCGTAAAATCCAATATTGTCGTATTGTCTGAATATGGTAACGCCGGAGCATTTACACGCAGGGCGGTCGAAAAAATTATTGAGAAATGCGGACCAAAAAAGAAATATTATTACATCGCTTCTGATTCTGACGGAGATTACCCTAACGGATACACACGGGTTCTGGAGGGATTGAATATTGGTTTTATAAGACTTGGAGCTGTACATGACTATTTGTTGTATGGACAGGATAAATATGATTTAAATTATGAAGATTTCCACGGTGATGATGACTTGGCAACAAATTATTTACAGACGGTATCGGCTATAACCATAATAGACACTGTCAATGAATTCGATACGTCCGTAAAGCTGGACGCATTTAATGATAAAAGTTATGTTCCCGGCGGCACAGACGAAGAAAAAGAATCTTTCCTGGCTTATCTTGAATATGTAGTACGAAATATTGACACCTTATCCCCACCTCCGGTATACGAGCCTTCCGCTGACGAATTGAATATCTTGATGCTTGGAAACAGTATGCGATATTACGGTGAGTCTGACCGTGTTCTTAATGAGCTTTGCTTTGCTACCGGAATGAAAATCAATATTGATCGTTATTTCAAACCATGGGCTACTCCGGAGACATTATTAAACGAATTTTCATTTTATGAAGACGCGTTTAAGCGTGCAGATATGGTTGTTTTTCAGGATATGTCATCAGGGATTTTTGAGAAATATATTAAAAAAGATCCCGATAAATTTTATATTTCCAATTTCACGTATGCCGGTCTCAATGATTTTGAAAAACAATATGTGGGACTGGACTTATATCATCAAAATGAAATAATATATTACGTAGAAAATAACTGTGATTTTGATAAACGGCTATTATATAATTCTGCAGACGGATATCATCCGAGTGATCTGTACGCGTTCTTAATCGCGTTGGATTACTACAACAGCATTGAACCTATGAAAAATACGACTTTGACATATGACGATCTTACTCCAAAAATGAAATACTACTTACCTTACAAAACAGAAAATGAAAAAAGAGCATTTTTTGATCTTGTCAATGAAAAAACACGCACTCACGACTATCTTTCATAATATGTTAAAGTGAAATAGGTTGTAATAAAAGTCCTTTAATAAAAAATATTGCATAAAAATACGCCTCGGGTTACTTCTAAAAAGCCATTCTAAAGCGTATTTAATTCCGGCGTTCGCTGCTTATTTAATTTGCGAAATGTAAAATAATCAATAATATTATCTTATAATAAGCGTTATGATTTTTGTTTTTATGGTTTAAAAGATATAGGTATAGCATTTATTTTTCAATCGGAATTTTAATGCTGCCCATTGGATAATTAACTTTTATATAATCCTGTTCCTTAATTTTTATAGGTTCATCCGAACCGATGTAAATTATAAATGTACTGTCGTCAGGATTACCCATTCTAATTTTGAACTTAGACTTTGAACTTTCTGGAACTTCTTCAAATTCATGAATTTTATTACCACCATACTTTTTGATTAATTCAGAAGCTGCTTCTGAATCGTAGAAACTAATTTCAACTCTGTATTTACCCATCAAATCTGCCGGTTCTTCTCTTACATCAGGATGCTCACCATAAAACAATCTTTCATCTTCATTCAATATCCTGACGCTATAACCGTAAATGGCAATGTATTCTATGCACAAGTCCCTTTTACCAAAGATTTCTTCAACTATTTTTATATCTTGCACACCAAAATCATCAAATCCATCCGCTATTTTTTCATAGAAAGCAGCAAAGTTTTCCGAGAGGCTGAAAACTTCATTTTTATTAAACTCTACGGTGCCTTTTGTGATTTCTTTTACCAACTGGGCATAATCTTCTGCATTTGCGGAGCTTCCTTTTGAAATTCTTTCAAACAACTTAGCATAATCTTTATAGAAAATTTCAGTCTCAACTCCGCCTTATTCTTCGATTTTTTTAACTATTTGATTATAATCATTACGAATATCTTGGATATACTTTTTTTCATTATTTGTTTTTTGTATATAAATAACAATTAATGAAACTGCAAGTGAAATAATTATTATGCAGCCAATTATAATTAAAAACTTCTTTTTCATGCGCTCACTCCAATTCTTTTTAATTTGATTATGCTTGCCAAGTTTTTATGTAGGTACTCAAGTCATTTTCTATCCAAAGATCTGCATTGCTTTTGGAGCAAACGGTACCTCCTTGATTAAGAATTATGTGCGTGGTTATTGGAGCATCACGCTGTTCTGAGTTTAATTTTGTTAATCTATAGACAGCATAACCATATTAATAAAGCTTGAATTTGCGAAACTTGAATTACTAATTTAATGGAAAACATTGAAAATCATTATAAATTCTTTGTGCTAATTCATCTGTCATTTTGTTCTGATTTTCTATAGTGCTGAAAATAATACATACAGAAGAATCATTTAGAGGGTATACTATCCAAAACGCTAGTTTATTTTCCGGAGGATCTTGGCTATCTCCCGAAACGTAAGATAAATAAAAATCGTTTTGCTCTAAACTATATTTTATCCATTCAAACTTTACGTCTTCAGTGCTGCTTGCATTATCTTCATTTGCTCCCTCCATTATTACATGTAATGATTTTTTTATTATTTGATAATTATTGACTTTAATAGGTTCTTCATCAGAAGGAGGAAGCGCGTTTATCAATATTAAGGATTTTATATCCCCTTCATTTTTTTCAATTTTGATATTTTTTTAAACATTGTTATTACCTCCTCGCCCAAATGTAATCACAAAAAGCATCTATACAATCTTCTGATTAGATAGGCGTAATATTTTGACCGGATAATATATGCAAATCAAGAAAGGATCCTTGAAAACCAGGTACTTTCTGCTTTGTATACGTATTACATATAAATTATTTATTTATTTTTTTTAAATCTGTTATCGATATTTCATGAAAATCTTTATAAAGCTGTTCGGCTAATTCCTGAGTCATCTCTTTTTCTCCGTTTACTCCCATAATAGCACCGATTAAATTATGTTGATCCATATAAATATCCATATTTATATATAATTTTTGTTTTTCAGCATTAAATGCCCATCCGACAATTAATTGATGCTCTCCAAAAATATATTTTGATATTGTGATTCCTTCTCCCAATTCGCCATAATCGGGGACTTTTTCAAAAACAGAAGATTGTAAATAACCAATTTCGTAATTTTTATATTTGATATATTTATTCGCTTCAATTTTTACAAGTCGATACCGGTTGTTATAATCAAAATAAAGTTTTAACTAGCTTTTTGACAAAATCTGAATCATTAATTTATCAGTTATATTTAGTTAATATTGTTTTTTAATGAAAAGTATGATACAATAAAAGAACCAAAAAGAAACATTTAAAATTGCCGGTACAGAATCTGTTAAGGAGATTTCGGGTTCGGTTATTTGAATAACCCTTGGCTCTTGTGTTCACGGAAAACTGTTAACTTTTATATCTTGTTTTTTAATATAGTTAAATGCGAGCCTAATCAAAAAAATATTGACACAGACCCGCATTCGTTCTTAATGTGTTAACTTTATAAATATTATAATTTAGTTGAAAACTTTATTTTTCGCAATACCAGTGAAAATACAGCTGCGCCTACCGATAATATACCGATAGCCAAGTACACTGTCATACCGGAATCGCTTGTAAGCACATCTTCTTCAACAACTGTTATATCATAGGTTACTGCATATGCCCTTCCACTGGAATGATTTATTGCCGGCACATAAGTTACCGTTACTTTCCCCGGTTTTAACGCATTAAACACAACTTCGCCGTTTTCGTTTAGATTTATAGGATAACCAACAGGGTTGCCTTCTTCGTAACCTATAGCATCAGAATCTTCACCCATGTTACTTACTTTATTTGCGAAATCTACAACTGATAAGTCTGAGACTTCCCATATGGGGAAATGGTCTTCGCAAGTAGACGCAAAAGAGTCTGGATATACAGACCTTACGGTGGGGGCTGAAGCAAGTGCATTGACGGCCTTGTATACGTTATAATAGCTCGGTTGTGATAATGTCAAAATAAAGTATATTCCGATAGTTTCGTTTCCTGCTTTTTCCACCGCAGAAAAGTTAAATTGAGGAAAGTCTGCTGGTGTATATTCTTTTAGGGTCGTAATTTTTAAGGCTGACCAATATTCTTGTATAATCCATTAGTTGCTCATAAACTTTAAGTGTGCCTTCAGGCTTGATTGTGAATGTCTTTTTTGCGTTAACGGAATTAGCGGATGCAACAAGGTGCAGTGTGTTTTCTGTTTTAAAAGGAGCGTCACAGGATTTATGTACAAATTTAAACCTGGGATCTGCACTTAATATATCAGCCGCTGCCTGCTGTTGTGCATCACCACTGTTATTCAAAACTATGATCATACAAAGATGCTCATTCTCAGCCATACCCGTTATGTAAGCAGTTTTAAAATCGATCTTGCTAAAAGCCCCTGGTATATCCTTTAAAACTTCATCCACATACTCAGCTTTCACAGTTAAAGTAACCGTGTTGTTCACATCCCAGTCTGCTTCTGCTTCATCGGTTTGGGCTGTTGTAAAAACCTGACCGAGACTGAAACAAAATACCATAAGCAATGATAAAATAAAAATAAATCGCAACTTTTTCATAGTGTTTTTCTCCGTCCGTAATTTTTATGTTTTTTTAGTTCCAAAAATATTATATAATGTTTTACATTATTTGTCAATACCTAAAATGTATACAATTTACTAAATGTATCTAATAGTTAAGAAAACTAATGTGTAAGATGTTTATATGCTGTTAAAAAATGAAAGGAAATCTTTTAAAATGACTAGTCCCGAATATGTTCAGGTAAGTATGGCAGCTGCAATGACGCTGGGTTTTAAACCCGGTTTATTTTTCCGAGGTACAAAATTGCACTGTTTGAATTTATTGATGATATGCGACGGTGGTTGTCGTGCAAATTGCGGTTATTGCGGTCTTTCACGTTCACGAAGTAAGTCTGATACATTTATTCGAGTTTCATGGCCTACATATAAGCTTGATGATGTTCTTGCCGCTGCTAAAGAGTGTAAGGATTTTGAGCGTGTATGTGTTTCTATGGTAACTCATCCGGATTGCGTGAAAGTAATGATTCCGGTAATTGAAAAAATTAAGAATATTACAAACCTTCCGGTTAGTGTTTTGATTTCTCCTACTCTTGTCACAAAAGAAGATATGCAAAAAATGAAAGATGTTGGTGCTGATAAAGCCGGAGTTGCCATTGATGCTGCAACCCCTGCACTTTTTGATGAATTTCGCGGAAAAGGTGTCAGTGGACCACATAAATGGGATCATTATATTCAAAGCCTTTATGATGCTGCTGATGTTTTCGGCCGTGGTAAAGTTGGAGTTCATTTAATTGTGGGGCTTGGTGAAACAGAAGAAGAGATGATAAAAATGATAGACCTGGTGTGGCAGCAGGTAAGTGCCCCGACACATTTATTTTCGTTCTTTCCTGAAAGAGGCAGTATTGAAGGCGGAAGAATTCAACCTCCTGTTGAAAAATATCGCCGTGTACAACTGGCGCGTTGGTTTATAAACAACAACTATTCTTCTTATGAAAAAATGAAATTTGAAAACGGAGTAGTTAAAGATTTCGGCGTTTCAAAAGAAATATTTGATAAAGCAATTAAAAGCGGATACCCTTTCCGAACTTCCGGTTGTACCGGTAAAGATGAAAAATGCTCTGCTTGCAATCGCCCTTTTGGCAATGAACGTCCGTCGGAAGAAATCAGAAATTTCCCTTTTGCGCCAGAAAAAGAAGATATAGATCTTATTAAAAAAGAAATTTATACTTTTTGAAAAGGATATTTTATTATGAATGAGTGGCGAGTGATTGATACAGGATTTATAGGGGCAGCTGAAAACATGGCTCTCGATAAAACAATTCTTAGGGTGGTTAATGAAAAAAAATCACCTCCTACATTGAGATTTATGTTCTTTGACAAGCCTGTTATTCTTGTGGGATATAATCAAAACGTTGCAGACGAGGTTAAAGTGGAATATTGCATTGAAAACAAAATTCCGATAAACAGGCGAATTACAGGCGGTGGCGCAATTCTGATGGACAGAGGTGCTCTGGGTTGGGAGCTTGTTGCTCAAAAAGATGTTTTACCTAAAGGCCCGGTGGAAAATATGTACAAGCTTCTGTGTGAGGGATGTGTCAACGCCCTTCAAAAACTCGGTGTTGATGCTAAATTTCGTCCACATAATGATATTGAAATAAACGGACGTAAAGTTAGCGGAAGCGGTGGTACTGAAGAAGGTGACACCTTTTTATATCATGGCTCGCTTCTAATTGATTTTAATGTTGAACTAATGTTAAAAACATTAAATACTCCCCTTGAAAAGCTCAAGGATAAGGCTGTAGACAGCTTTAAAGAGCGTATGACATGGCTTTCTCGCGAGTGTAATTCTGTTCCTAAAGTTGATGAATTAAAAGAAAGTCTTACAAAAGAGTTTTCAAACGTTTTGGGTTTTAACTTTGTTTACGGTGATATTACTGAATATGAGAAAAAACAATATAATGACAATCTGAATTACTTCAGGAGTGACAACTGGATTTATCAGAATATCCGTAAAAAGAAAAAAGAATACCATTCTTCCATATATAAAGCTGCAGGCGGTTGCATCCGTACTTATCTTATATTTGATAGGAACGAATATATTTCCCAGGCTGTTATAAACGGAGATTTTTTTGTTTATCCGTCCCGTCTTTTACGGGATTTTGAAAGTATGCTTAAAAACTGCAGGGTTAAGGATATAGAAAGTAAAACAAATGAATTTTTTAACGCACAAAAATGGGAGATCCCCGGAGTTACACCAGCGGATTTTATTACAGCTATAAAAATGGCAATTGTGTCTGAATAAATATATATTTCGAGGGTCCAAAAATGAAGAATGTTTCTTTTTATGCACCCGGTGCAAAATTTTATGAAAATGAATATCATAAGAATAATCGAGAGAAGTTTAAATCAATAAGCATAAGCGGTAATAATTGCATATTAAATTGCCCTCACTGCGGGGGGCAAATGCTTAAAAATATGATAAATGCTGAAACTCCGCAAAGGTTGTCTGATATTTGTGATAATCTTATAAGCGAGGGTTGTGAAGGTATCCTTTTAAGCGGTGGGTGTAATAAAGCCGCTTCTGTTGATTTAATGCCTTTTTGTGATGTAATAAGTAAAATATCAAAAAAAATAAAAATTGCTGTTCATTGCGGATTTGCAACAAACGATACTCTTTTGGGATTAAAAAATTCAGGAGTATCAACAGTGTTCTTTGACGTTATAGGAAGTGCACAAACGATAAAAAGTATTTTAGGTATAAATGCCGATGTGAATGATTACGCAGAGAAACTTTTGTATATGAAAAAAATTGGACTAGAATGTTCCCCTCATATAATAATAGGGCTGGATTACGGAAAAATAAAAGGAGAATATGCA
>QAKR01000046.1 GCA_003343705.1 Clostridiales bacterium
GTTTTACGTAACGGAGAAGAGCTATTAATTGATAACGTAAAGCTACCCTACGCATATATCGCAACAGGTGATTATGTTACACAAGAAAACCTTGCGGATAATGAAGGTCAGGCTCGTTGCCTTACTATAGATTTTAAAGTGTACCCGGTTGAAATAACTTTTGTAACATTGTTTACCCAAACATTCAAGGAAATGGGCTCTTATATTAAGTTAATGTATAAGACATTTTTCCAATTGTTCACAGGCCAGTTATCACTTGAATATGTTTCAGGCCCAATTGGCACATCATCTGTTATTTCAGAGGCAGCTTCTTACGGCATTACTTCACTTTTATATGTGGTATCTTTAATCAGTGTAAACCTTGCTGTATTCAACTTACTTCCATTCCCTGCTCTTGACGGCGGTAGAGCGGTATTCTTACTTTATGAACTTGTGTTTAGACGTAAAGTTAACCAAAAGGTTGAAAGCGTAATTCATTCTGTAGGGCTAATTTTGTTACTGGGGCTTATGGTTGTTATTACTTTTAAAGATATCTTTTTCCCAATTAATTGAAAGGATTCTTTTAAATGACAAAACAAATTTTTGTCGGCAAAGTTCCTGTGGGCGGAGATGCTCCGGTTTCCATTCAGTCAATGTGTAATATACCATTCTCACGATTTGACGAACTCTTAGATCAGGCAAAACGGCTTGAAGAAGCCGGTTGTCAGATTTTACGAGTATCCGTTCCTGACAAACTTTCGGCAGAACGCTTTTATGATTTAAAAAAACAACTTAATATACCACTGGTAGCAGATATACATTTTGATTATAATTTAGCATTAGCATCAATAGAGGCCGGGGCAGATAAAATCCGAATAAACCCAGGTAATATGAAACCGGACGGATTAGAAAAAGTAGCTGCGGCTGCACTTAGCAAAAATATTCCAATACGAGTCGGCGTCAATGCCGGCTCGCTTGAAAAAGAAATTTTACATAAATACGAAACTCCATGTGCAGAAGCTTTAGCAGAAAGTGCTGCAAAAAACGTTAAACTGCTTGAAAAATGCGATTTTAACAATATTATAGTTTCAATGAAAGCGTCTTCTGTCAAAACGACTGTACAAGCTTATCGCATATTTAATAAAAATTACAACGATGAAAAACTCCCTCTGCATATCGGGGTAACTGAAGCCGGAACTATGCGGACGGGTCTTGTTAAATCTTCAGTAGGCCTCGGGGCACTTTTGCTTGACGGAATAGGCGATACCATGAGAGTCTCTCTAACCGCCGATCCGGTAGAAGAAATATATGCTGCAAAATCGATTTTACGAGCAGCAGGCCTTGATAACAGTGGGCTTGAAGTAATTTCATGCCCAACCTGCGGAAGAACAACCATAAACTCAATTGAGCTCGCAAATAAAATCGAGCAAGAATTTTCATACATAAAAAAACCGATAAAAATAGCCGTCATGGGATGCGTAGTTAACGGGATCGGTGAAAGTGCGCAGGCAGATTTCGGCATTACCGGTGAAAAAGGCGAATATCTGATTTTTAAAGGCCGCAAAGTTGTACGCCGCGTTTCTGAAAATGAAATTTTAAACGTGGTGCGCCAGGAGATTGAAAAATTGATTGGTGATTAAACCGCTTAGATTGTAGGAGGTTTATTAAAGCACAGATATAAAATATATTGAAATTAGGTAAACAGGACAACAACACGGCAACTTCGTATTATAAAATTAATATTAAAAATATGTTATACTAAAATCATCTGTTTTTTAAGGAATTAATAATCTTATTTATATTTTTTATAGGTGATTTTCAATGAAAAAACAAAAATTTATTTTAATAATTACGGTTATAATTTGTGTCGTTATTATAACCACAATTATCGTCGTAAATATACCTTATTTTAGAGTAAGATTATATACAGCAGACCGTATCACCGGAACATTCAGTATGAATATTGAAGGAGTAGATTACAAACCATTAAAAGAATCCTTCGAATTTGACGGTGCTTGCATAAAAAAAACAAATGACAACAACGGTTATTTTTCATTAAAAGGCGGAAAATACGGGGCATACAATATAGGTTTTTATATTGAAAATAATATATTAGCCGGCATAACAAAAGATGAATCTTTTAATAGTCTTACGGACAGTACTCTTCTTTTATTTACATATATCAACTCAAATTGGTGGAATATAACTGAGATTAATCTTAATGCAGATTTAGTGCAAGAAAATAATCAGTGGATATTAAAAATTAAAGTGGACTACAGAGAACAGCAAGAAGATGGCTCTGCCCCGCTAAGACATACATATGAAACCACTTTTAATTATATAGAAACAGCAAAAAAAGAAGAAATCAATGTATATTTTGGATTGTGATTAACACTTTATAACAAATATTAAATTTAACTTTCATTAATCATAACACAAAATAAATAATTATACTTTTAATTTTTTACCGAATAAACTTTATCTCAATTAATTAAATTTTAAATTTAAAATCACTAATTTCAAAATAAATTCAGTATTTAAGTATTGACAAACGCATATAAATATGGTATACTTTATTACGTTAAAGTAATAAAGTGAGGGATAGTATGAAAAAGTTTTTAACAACTGTAAAAGACGGTACACGTGACTATATGTTTGGTGAGTGTGCTAAAATAAGAGAGATCTCTACAAATTTGTGCAGCTTTGTAAAAAGTCGAGGTTATGCAGAGATTATGACTCCAACATTTGAATATGCCGATATTTTCAATATATCAAACGAAGACCTTTTTAAGTTTACAGACGGTAGAAACCGTTTGATGGCTTTAAGAGCAGATTGCACAACTCCGATTGCACGGGTTGCAGCAACTAAACTTTGCGATAATCCTGCACCTTATCGCCTTTTTTACTGCCAGAGCGTTTTTAATGCTTCACGTAAAAAGCTTGAACAATCAGATTTTGGTGTTGAGCTTATAGGTGCAGACGGTATTCGTGCTGACGTTGAAGTTTTAACTCTTGCAAGCGGAGCTCTTCAGAAATATTTCGGAGTCGGTTGTCGTATAGAAATAGGACATTCGAAAATTTACAAACTGCTTTGTAAAGAATATTCAATTGATGAAGATACAGCTGAAAAAATAAGATTACTTATAGAAGCAAAAAACTTCGCCGCAATTGAAAGCCTTGATATACCTGCAGCGATAAAAGCATTACCGAAAATGTTTGGTGGAATTGAAGTTTTAGCTGAATTTAAGAGTTTAGCAAATAACGAGAAAATAACAGAAATTCTTTCATATCTTGAAAGTCTTTACAAAATACTTTCTTCGTTGGGCTTTTCAGTCTCATTTGATTTAGGGCTTGTACGCAGGCTTGATTATTACACCGGAATTGTTTTTGAAGGTTATGTCGATAGCCACGGGGTTTCCATTTTAGCAGGAGGACGTTATGACAACCTTATATCTGAATATGGGCGTGATCTTAAAGCTATAGGTTTTTCTGCCTGTGTCGATGAAATATTTGATGCTTTAGACGGAGACTTGCGTAAAATAACAACACCGGATGTTATGATATATTTTCCCGATGAATGCTTTCAAAAAGCATATGCCCTTGCAAGCACACTTACCCAAAGCGGTAAAACAGTTGTTTTCAGCACGGAAGCAGATGCAAATAGTGCACGAGAACAAGCAGAAAAGAAAGGTATTGCAGAATTTATAGAGGTGACCAAATGAAGCCGCTTAGAATTGCCCTCACAAAAGGGCGCCTTGAACAAAAAACTATAGAACTTTTTGAAAGCAAACAAATTGAATGCAACTCCCTGCATGATAAAGGAAGAAAACTTGTATTTTCAATAGACAACGGTGCAGTTGAAGTTTTACTTGTTAAGCCCATTGACGTTATAACATACGTTGAACACGGTATTTGTGATATGGGAATAGTAGGAAAAGATACTATTATGGAACATGGGCATAGTTTTTATGAAATAGCAGATCTGGGCTTCGGGAAGTGTAAAATGGCTCTTGCTGGCTATCCTCAGGATTTTTACAGCGGATATAAGAAACGCATAGTTGCAACAAAATTCGAAAATATTGCACGTGAATATTTTAGTAAAAAAAATGTTGATATAGAAACTATTAAAATTGAAGGCTCTGTTGAAGTCGCACCCATACTAGGTTTTGCAGACGCAATTGTGGACATTGTCGAAACAGGCACAACACTTAAAGAAAACGGGCTTGTAGTGCTGGAAGACATATGTACAATAAGTGCACGATTAATAGTTAACACTGCGTCAATGAAGATGAGAAAAAGCGAGGTTTCGGCTTTTGCAAAGAGGTTAGGATTATGAATATACCAATTATTAATATAAGTTCCCAAGAGGATTTTTTAAAAAAGATACGAGGACGCAGTGCAGAGGTTCAAAAAGATGTATCCGTTGTTGTATCGGAAATTATTGAAAACGTAAAACAAAACGGAGATAAGGCACTTTTAGAATATACTCATAAATTTGATAAAGTAAAACTGTCTTCCCTCGAAATCGATAAAAGTGAGCTTTTTGAAGCATATAAACGCTCCCCTATTTCAAAACAACTTGAATGCGCAGCCAAAAACATTAAAGACTATCATAAAAATCAGCTCCGAAAGGGTTTTGAATTAAAAAAAGAGAACGGAACAGTTATTGGCCAAAAAATCAGACCTCTTTCGAGGGTCGGGATCTATGTTCCGGGAGGGACAGCAGCCTATCCTTCATCTGTTTTAATGAATGCAATACCTGCGAAAGTTGCCGGAGTTGAAGAAATAATAATGGTAACTCCCCCACAAAAGAACGATGATATTTTAGCCGCGGCTTATATTGCCGGGGTTGACAGAGTTTTTTGTGTAGGCGGTGCACAAGCTGTTGCAGCTTTGGCATACGGGACTGAAAGCATTCCTAAAGTGGATAAAACAGTAGGCCCGGGCAATATTTTTGTTGCCACTGCAAAACGCCTTTTGTATGGAGCTATGGATATAGATATGATAGCCGGTCCCTCTGAAATTCTTATAATTGCCGATGATGAAGCCCCGGATAACTACATCGCAGCAGATATGATGTCACAGGCAGAGCATGATGTTTTGGCATCATCTACGGTTTTATGCTTTTCTAAAGAGAAGGCTGAAAATATCGCAAAATGTGCAAATAAACAGGTACTAAATCTTTCACGTCGTGAAATTATTGAACAATCTCTTGAAAATTACGGTGGTATAATCGTTTGTGAAAACATGCAAAACGCTATTGATTTGGCAAATGAAATTGCCCCTGAACATCTGGAAATAATGATTAAAGATCCTTTTTCTGTTCTTGATAAAATAAAAAATGCAGGCAGTGTCTTTTTAGGATACAACACACCCGAACCGGTAGGAGACTACTATGCAGGGCCTAATCATGTGTTACCGACTTCGGGAACAGCACGTTTTTTCTCACCGCTTTCTGTTGATGATTTCATTAAAAAATACTCGTACCTGTATTACACTGAAAGTGCTCTTTCACAAGAATGTGAAAATATTACGGCTTTGGCACGGGCGGAAGGGTTGACGGCGCATGCAGGTGCAGTAGAAGAAAGGAAGAAATAAATGAACTTCGGAATGAGATTAAAGGGAATAGAGGCGTATAATCCTACTGCTTATAATGGAGAAATACGTCTCGACGCAAATGAAAGTTGCTTTGACTTGCCTCAAGATATTAAAGAAGAAATCGCAAAAAACATTAAAAACATTGCGTTTAATCGCTATCCGGACCCTAACGCCACCGAGCTTTGCAAGAAATTCGCTTCATACTTTAATGTAGATTATAAAAATGTAATAGCGGGTAATGGCTCAGATGAGCTTTTATCGCTTTTATTCGGCGCAATTCTTCGCCCCGGAAGCATGGTTATGTTGGTTACACCTGATTTTTCAATGTATAAATTCTATGCAGATTTATACGGGCAACATACAATGATTTTTAATAAACCTATCATGACTGAGATTGAATTGTGGAAGGCATTTTCACTTGTAAATAAAGCCGATATGATAGTGTTTTCAAACCCTTGTAATCCAACATCTAAAGGTGTATGCAGAAAAGAAATCTTAGAAGCGGCAAGTCAAACAGCCGGTATAGTTATTGCCGACGAAGCATATATGGATTTCTGGGATGAGAGCGTAATTGATCAAATTAACAACATTAAAAATCTTGTTGTTCTTAAAACATGTTCTAAAGCTTTCGGATTGGCTGCTGCCAGAGTAGGATTTGCTGCTGCAAATGAAGAAATTATAGAAATGTTCAGAAAAGCAAAATCACCTTATAATGTAAGCACCATTGATCAGGTTGCAGCTGCTACTGTGCTTTCTCACCCTGAGTATCTAAAGGAACAAACAAAAAAATTAATTGATTTACGAAATAAACTATACCAAGGTATTAAGCCTTTATTAACAGCTGAAATGCAGATGCCAGAACCTAAAACAAATTTTATTTGTATCTATACATTTCGAGCTGAACAAATATACATAAGCCTTCGCGACAGAGGAATTATAACTCGCTGTCTTAACGGTAATATTTTAAGGATATCAGTAGGCACCGAAGATGAAATTAATTTCCTTTTAAAAGCATTTGAAGAGGTGGTCAAAAAATGAGACAAGCAATTATTAATCGAGAAACAAAAGAAACTAATATAGCAGTTAACTTAAATATAGACGGTTGCGGAAGCTTTGAGGGTTCATCCGGTATAGGGTTTTTCGACCATATGCTTAACACTCTTTGTGTTCACAGCGGAATTGACATAACGTTAAGTGCTAACGGAGATCTTGAAGTTGATGGGCACCATACGGTTGAAGACATTGGAATTGTTTTGGGAAAAGCTTTTACAAAAGTATTAGCCGATAAAACGGGAATCTGCCGTTTCGGACAAGCATATATTCCTATGGATGAAGCGCTGGCACGTGCAGTTTTAGATATATCAGGCAGACCGTTTCTTGTTTTTAATGCTGAGTTTAACAGCGAAAAAATCGGTACATATGAAACGTGCCTGACAAAAGAGTTTTTCAGAGCTTTTGCATTTAATGCAGGAATTACTCTCCACCTTGAAGTTCTTTATGGTGAAAACTCACACCATACTACAGAAGCTCTTTTTAAAGCACTTGCACATGCATTAAAAAAAGCTATTGAAAAAACTGAGGTTGAAACATCTGCAAAGGGGCTGCTGATTTGACGGGTATTATAGATTACGGCGCAGGAAATCTTCATTCAGTAAAAAATGCGCTTGACAAATTGGGAGAATCGGCTGTTATAACAAGGGATGAAAAAACACTTATTGAATGTGATAGAATAATCCTTCCCGGGGTTGGTGCTTTCGGTGATGCAATGAGCTCTATTAAAGAAAGAGGTCTTTTACCGGTTATAAAATATCTTGCATCAAAGAAGCCGTTTCTAGGGATATGTCTGGGAATGCAACTTCTTTTTGAAAAAAGTTATGAATTCGGAGAACACGAAGGTCTTTGTCTAATCCCCGGTACAGTAAAGAAAATGGAATTTTCAGGCCTTAAAGTTCCTCATATGGGGTGGAACAGTTTGAAATTTGAAAACTCATGTCCACTTTTAAATAGTATTACGGAAAATACATATGTATACTTTGTCCATTCGTATAAAGCTGTGTGCGATAAACAATACATAAATGCATATGCAGAATACGGTGGGGTTGTACCTGCTCTTGTTTCTTATAATAACATTTTCGGAGCACAGTTTCATCCTGAAAAAAGCGGTACAGCGGGACTTTCCATACTAAATGAATTTATAAAGATTAAGGGAGTAGAAAAGTGATAATTCTACCTGCAATAGACATAAAAGACGGCAACTGTGTGCGCCTTTATAAAGGCGAGTTTAACACAGTTCATAAAGTAGCACAAAGCCCGGAAATGGCAGCAATGCGTTGGAAAGACGAAGGTGCACAATACTTGCATATTGTTGATCTCGACGGATCGCTGCAAAAAAAACCGATAAATATTCAAAATATAAAAAATATAATTAAAGAAACTTCCTTACCTGTTGAGATAGGCGGAGGTATACGTACAGATGATGATGTTGAAATGTATATTTCTTTAGGTGTGAACCGTGTCATTCTAGGTTCTGCAGCTATCTCAGACCCAAAGTTTGTTTCTCGTATTCTTGCAAAATTCCCTGAGCATATTGCAATAGGAATAGATGCAAAAAGCGGATATGTATCCGTTGATGGTTGGATAGACACTTCAAATATATATTTTTGTGACCTTGCAAAGCAGGTGGTAGCTCTTGGTGCAAAATATATTATTTTTACAGATATCTCCAAAGACGGCACTTTAGAGGGCGCGGCTATGGATCGCCTTACGGAGTTACAAATGGCTGTGCCAGATGTTAACATAATTGCTTCCGGAGGAATAAGGGATATATCTGATATTAAAGCTCTTTCCCAAGCAGGATTTTACGGAGCCATATGTGGGAAATCCCTTTATGAAGGGACTCTTTCCCTTGAGGAGGCTTTGAAATGTTAGCAAAAAGGATAATTCCATGCCTGGATATCGACAGAGGCAGAGTTGTCAAAGGTGTTAATTTTATAAATTTAGTAGACATGGGTGACCCTGTTGAAATCGCAAAAGAATATAACCGTCAAAACGCCGATGAAATTGTTTTTCTTGATATAACTGCTACTCACGAAAAAAGACGTACAGTTTACGATATTATCGAACGTACTGCAAAAGAAGTTTTTATACCTGTAACAGTGGGTGGGGGAATTCGCACCACAGATGATTTTCGCAACGTTCTTTTAGCAGGCGCGGACAAAGTCTCAATAAATTCTTCTGCGGTTAATGATAAAACCCTTATTTCCAGAGCCGCTGATAAATTCGGATCACAATGCGTAGTTGTAGCTATTGACGCTAAACGTGTTAACGGAGCGTTTCACGTTGTTATAAACGGAGGGCGTATAGATACAGGGATTGATGCCGTTATGTGGGCAAAGGAAGTTGCCGAATTAGGGGCAGGAGAAATTTTATTGACATCAATGGATGCAGACGGTACAAAAAAAGGCTTTGACATTGAAATAACTTCACTAATATCCGGCAGCGTTAATATCCCGGTAATCGCTTCCGGTGGATGTGGAAATCTTGAACACTTTGCTGAAGTTTTTGAAAAAACAGAAGTATCTGCTGCACTTGCAGCTTCACTTTTTCACAGTGGAGAACTTACTGTCTCTCAGGTTAAAGAATATCTTAAAAAACAACAAATTCCCGTGAGGTAAAAATGAATTTAGATAAATATTTTATAAAATCCGATCTTATTCCCGCAATAATTACAGACTGGCAGACAAATGAAGTTTTGATGCTTGCATATATGTCTAAAGAGTCAATGGCTTTAACTCTGAAAACAGGCGAAACTTGGTTCTGGTCCCGTTCACGACAAGAATTATGGCATAAAGGAGCAACAAGCGGGCATGTCCAGAAAATTCATGAAATATACTCGGATTGTGATGATGACACACTCCTTATTAAAGTGGAACAAGTAGGTGGTATCGCTTGTCACACAGGAAAACGAAGCTGCTTTTTTAATAAAATAGAGTTTGAAAAAGAGCAAGAATAGACATTGAATAAATAATTTTTATTATAAAACATAAAAAGTCCTTCCGAAGAAATCGGAAGGACTTTTAATTATAATATAAAAACAAACTATAGATATATTTTATCGAAGTGTTTCATCTTTTAAATTTTCTTCTTTTATTTTTTCATCTTTAGCATTACTTATTTCTGATAAAATATCCGATACACGTTTTTCGGTATCTTGTTTACCTGCAAATTCATCAGAGTAATTCTGATTATTAACATTATCCTGAGATTGGACTTTTTTTTCTTTAGATTTTTTTGATAGCAATAGGATTATACCTACAATCACACCGATTAAAGCTCCAACTAACGTGCCTATAATAACTTTCATTGCAAATGGGCTTACAATGTTATTTCTATCAAAAACCACGTTATCTACAATCGAGCGTATTTTATTTTTTTGCGTATCAGTTATTGCCCCTGTATAATTTAAAATTTTAATTGATATTGACTGGCCGTTACACGAAGTATTATATACTATCCCGGAAACCTGTTGGTTGTTTACGTTACCACTGTATTCTAAAACAATGTATTTTGCATTTGAAGTTGCATAAACATCAAGATATGTGTATTTAACACCATCTTCTTCAATATTTATTTTTTTACCTTCTTCTGCAAGTTTTTCCATATTATATGATATGAAGTCTCTGTAGCATTTATCATTTTTCATCGTGACTAATATTTCATGAACATCAGTATCACTTAAATACATAGCATTTAGATATATACACCCATTAATAAATATCTTTTTTAATTCATCAGCATTGTAAACAAGGTATTGTAGGTTAGGATCCTCATTCGTAACATCTCGGGTAAATACAATATAATCATCCGGGATAGCTATATCAATATGTAGATTTTTAATTTTATAATGGTTATCTTCAGAATTTATAGTTATGTATAAAATGTTAATTAGCAATATAGCAAATAACACTGTACCAACTTTTTTCATAAAATTACCCCATTCTTTTTCTTTCCTCAAATCTATATTTATTTTATAATTTATTAATCAAAGTTATCTATTTTCCCTGCTACCAACTGAAAGATTTTCATTGCATCAGCAAGCTCAACTTTTCCGTTATCAGAAACATCGGCAACAGTACGGAATATAGGCTCGGTTATCAGATCAAATATTAATGAACGGCCTGCAACAAACTGAAAAACTTTCATTGCATCATTTAATTTTACATTACCTGAGCTATCTACATCTCCTTTTCTCTCCTCAATCGGTTTTAAAACTAATGTATTTAAAGCATCTTCTAATGCCTGTGTTTTACTCATACATTCCAACTTAGTCGAATCGGTTGTTAATTTTTTAGCTTCAATAATTACTGCATTCAAATCAGATAAGGACTTATCAGTATATAAGTATGTTTTTTTAGAAAATGGCTGTGCTTTATTTATTGCTTGAGTAAGGAGGTCGAAAGCGCCAGCTTCGTCAATTATCAACCGGGCTGTATTAAAACTTTGAGGTTTTCCGATGTCTTTTCTATTGTTGCTAAAATCTAAACAGAAATTGTAGTATACCTGGGAAAATTCAGCGCCTGCACCTTCTGCACCTCCGGCTTCAATAAATTTTTGATGATCATATACATAATCCATAAGCATTAAACCTATACCTATTTCAGTATTTTCTTTAAATTCTGGCACTATATTATTAAGTGCAAGGGCTGCCACTGGAATAAAGGCTTCTATCGTATAACCTGATATAAGAAGAACCTGATCCACTCCGTCGTCATTATCATCGGGTTTAGATACTAAAGATGTAGCCATTTGCAAACCTAAAGAATCGTACATTCCGACCCACTGCCAGTGTTCATACCATGAACATTCGCCTGTAGGAACTTGGCCTACTCCAGAACCTCTTGGGCAAGTATAAGGAACAAACGTAAAACAGAACGCACAGTTTTTAACAGTAGCTAATCTTTTATTAAATGGATCTAAAACAATCTGAACCCCATCCATTGCATTCAATCCAGGAGATGGCAGATCTAAGGCAAATGACTGTGTAGGATCGACTACAACCCATTTAAAATATAGACCTTGCTCGTTCCATAGTATACTGATATTTGCAGACGCAGCACCTTCAAGGTTATTAGGTTCCTGTACATAATTACCTTTTTTTAGAGCTTCTGTAGGATTAAGGGTTTCCGTATAAGCATTTTTCCATACAGAATCATCTCCTACACCGTCAATACGAGGTGCTTTTATTGAATACGGAATTTCAATAATTTCCTCTTCTGCAGAAAAACCTACAGCCATTATAGGTATACATAAAACAACCGATAAAATTGCCGACATAAACTTTTTCATAATAATTGTTTCCTTCCATATTTAATTTTATATTATTTCTCTTTAATTATTATAATATTTAATATTATCTTTGTCAATACTATTTACTATTATTTAATTATTTTAGTCATTTATATGATAACATATGTAGCCCTTATAGAGCTATCCCCCCGAAATGATTTTCGGGGGGATAGTTTAATTATGAATTTTTTAATTATTATTGGAGTCTTCTTGGTTGGTTTCAGAGGAATCATCATCCTGATATACATCTGTATTATCATCTGTATACTCGTTATCTGACTCTGACAGTTGGGAAATTGACTGGTCAGACTCCTGATCTTCAGATATTACTTCTTCTCCACTTCCCGAATCAACCGCTTTTGCAGCTCTTTTATTTTTAAGAATAAATATAACTGCTACCGCGCCTATTGCTATAATACCTACAATTATAATAAGTACAACCCACCATCTTAATCCACCGGGATTTACTTCAGTATCTGTAGATGCATTTTTTAAAACAAGGTTGTTTGTTGCCGTTAGTAAAGCTTGTGTAACTTCATCAACTTCCGCTTTTGTTGCAGTATCTGCTTTTAGAAAAACAGCTTCGGCATTTGTAAGGGCTGTTTGAAGAGCTTTATAAGATTGTTCTGTATAATCAGCTTGATTAATCTTTTTAGCAGCGTTAATAGCGTTTTCAAGAGATGAAACGTCTACAAGCTCTGTTTTTGATGTTAGTGCAACTCTGGCATCTTCAAGTGCTTTCTTTGCTGCTTTTGCTTCTTCTGATGTGTTGCTGTAACCGGGTTTTGCTACAAGGTCTTTTGCTGATTTAAAGGCACTTATGAAAGCATCCCAAAGACTTGCAGGATAAGGCGGTGTTTCTGATTCATATTGGCTTACAATAGATTCAGCTATTTTTATTTGATTTTCCAAAGTATCGTCAGCTAATAAAACTAAACCACTTGCCGCAGCCCCAAGTTTTTCCTGCATAGCTGTGCACTCTGCATCTGAAGCACTGTTTGTTAGCTTTTTAGCTTCATCAAGGACCGATTGAAGCGCCGCAATTGATGCTTGTGTGTATTGATCTTTTTTTGCAATATATTCATCTGATTGTTTGATTGATGTTTGAAGCGCATCGAAAGGTGTTACAGGAGCCGTGGGAACTTCCCCTTTAACAAGAACAGCTGTCATATATTTTGCAGGTTTACCAACATCTTTTTTACTACTGCTGTAATCCATACAGAAATTATAAACTTCCTGAGACGCTTCAGCCCCTCCTACGGCGCCTTTTGCTGCAAGAAACTTTTCATGATTATATAAGTAGTCCATGAGCATAAAGCCTATACCGATATTGGTCGAAGCTTTAAATGTAGGCGATGTACCATTAATAGCAAGAGCTTCCACAGGTAGAAAAGCTTCTATTGTATACCCGTGAACAAGAATTATCTGGTCAAGGCCATCATCGTTATTGTCATTTTCTTTATCAAGACTTGCTTTCATTTTCACGCCTATAGTTTCGTTTATACCAACCCACTGCCAGTGTTCGTACCAGGAACATTCTCCTGTAGGAACTTGGCCTACTCCAGAACCTCTGGGGCAGGTATAGGGAACAAATGTAAAGCAAAATGCACAGTTTTTAACCGAAGCAAATCTTTTATAAAACGGGTCGATTACAACCTGAATTCCATCCATGGCATTAAGTCCAGGAGATGGCAGATCTAAAGCAAACGATTGTGTAGGATCAACTACAACCCATTTGAAATAAAGACCTTTTTCGTTCCAAAGAACGTTAATGTCAGCTGTTGCTGCATTTGTTGTATTGTTTCTTTCTTGCACATAATTTCCTGCTTTAGCTGCTACTGTGGGATTAAGTGTTTCTTTGTACGCTGATTTCCAGATCTCATCATTTCCATCACCGTCAATAACAGGTGCAGTTTCGGCGTAAGGGATGTTAATACTTTGCGTTGCAGCGGAAAAATTTACACAGAAAAGCGGGACACATAAAATAACAATTAAAATGCCGGCTATAACTTTTTTCATGCTAATGACATCCTCTCGAGTTTTTTTAAGAAAACAATTTTCGTATTTATTATAATACTTTATTACACTTTTGTCAATACATGTTGCATGTTAAAATATATTTAATTTTTTTTTCATATATGTCCACTATTGACATCGTTTACCCACAATGTTATAATAATACTTATTAATATTATTAGGAGGCATATCAATGAATGATAATGTTCTTACCGAGCTTTATTCGGTTATAATTAGCAGAAAACAAGAACCACAGGAAGGATCATATACATGTTATCTTTTTGATAAAGGATTAGATAAAATTCTTAAAAAAATCGGCGAAGAAAGCGCAGAAACAATTATTGCAGCAAAAAATGATTGCAAAGAAGACCTTGTAGGTGAAATTGCAGACCTAATATTTCACATCGAAGTCATGTGTGCAGAAAAAGGTGTAGACATACAAGACGTTCTGTGCGAACTTGATTGTCGTTCAAAAAAAATCGGAAATCTTAAGAATATGCGTAACACTGATAAAAACACATAAGACGAGTACGGTAGTATCTTGTACATGGAGGGACTATTATGCGTCCGCTTAAACGAACCATACATTTTGATATGCACACACAAAAAGAAGTTTATGATGTAGGATCACAATTCGATGCAGCGGCATTTGCACAAACATTATATGAAAGTAAGGTTAAGTATATAACTTTTTTTGCTCGCTGTAACAGAGGTTATTCTTATTATCCCACAAAAATAGGTATATGTCACCCCTCATTAAACGGACGTGATATGTTGGGGGAAATTGTGCGTGAGTGCCATAAACATGATATCGGAGTAACAGCATATGTTAATGCCGTTTTAAGCCAAGCTGTAGCCGATGCACACCCTGAGTGGACTAGATCACGTTTAAAAAGCGGGAACAGAAGCGAGCTCTGTTTTAACACCGGGTATATTAACCATTTGGAATCAGAAGCTAAAGAAATATTTTCTATGTACCCGGACCTAGACGGATATTTTCTCGACTGTATAGGGCTTGCAGCACCTTGCAAACAAAAAGAGTGTATAGATACTATGCTTAAAAATGGACTTGATCCGGATAATCAAAGCCAGCTTTTAGAATTTGACCATGAATTAAAAATAGAGGCTGCACGCCGTGTAAGGGATGCAGTACCTGCTGGTAAATACTTTTTCTGTAACGGAATTAAAGAGCTTCAAGATGAAAAGTATATAAATGAAAAATTTAATACGCATTATGAAGTGGAAAGTGTTCCCGGTTGTGGGAGTTGGGGATACGACTGCTTCCCCACTCTTATATCATATAACCGTCATTTTTATAATAAGGTTATGTATATGGCAGGGCGCTTTCAAATTGAATGGACAGACTTTGGTGGCTTACGACCCGAAGCCGCACTTGAATATGATGCATTTACAGCATTAGCTTTCGGAGGCCAGATAACAATTGGCGACTGTATGCATCCCCGCGGAACATTTATATCACCGCTCATGAAAACAGTTAAGAAAGTATACAGCCAAATAGAAACTGTTGAAAAGTGGACGGATAACGCAAAATATGTACCTGAAATAGGCGTTTACTGCACGCATAACAAAACAAAGGAGCAACATAATACATTTATTGAAAATCTAAATGTATTCAAAGGTGCTCAGCGTGTTCTTGCAGAGCTTAAATATCAGTTTGATTTTGTAGACAGACATTGTGACTTATCGCTTTATAAAGTTTTAATATTACCTGACAATATGACGCTTGACAAAGACGAACAATCAGTAATATCGGAATATCTTAAAAACGGCGGAAATATTATCTCCACAGGTTTTTCTGCATTGAATATGGATAAAACAGGTTTTGCCCTACCCCAATGGGCTTTTGAATATACAGGAATTGATAATGCAAGAGCTTCATATTTTACAATGGATGCTGAAAATATCCCTGATATGGATGTTGCAATTTATAATCCTGCAATTAGAATGAAAGCTAATGATGCTGAAAATCTTGCAAATTACGTTCCGTCTTATCCTGTAGGAAATGTAGATTACGTATATGCACAACCTGATAAACCCACAGGGGAGAGTGTTGTAGCGCGTAATGATAATGTAACTCATATTTCGTTCAGCCTTTTCACAGCATATGAAGGAGCAGCCTATCCGCCGCATAAATATTTACTTGAAAACCTTATTAAACATTATTTACCACAAAAATATATAACTTGTGATTTACCTACATATGCCAGGGCAACACTAACAGCAACAGAAGACTATACTCTTTTACATATACTGTCTTATTGCCCTGAACGACGCGGCGTACCTGTTGTTGAAGAAGCAATAGATCTCTATAATAAATCTTTTATAATTAAAACACCAAAATCGGTAAAGTCCGTGTTTGATGCACAAACACAAGAAAATATTGATTTCACACAAGATGAAAAAGGTATTCATTTTAACATTGATAAAATCCCCGGTCACCGAATGATTGTTTTGCAATACTAATATCGAGGAGTGTATTCTTATGTTAACTGTTTTTAACAGGCGGGAATTACTTTGCACATATGACATGAAAGCGCAAGCAGATATACGTGGTATTTTAGCAAATAACAATATTGAATACAAGGTGAAAACAGTAAATCAAAAAAGCTCATCTGTATTTGACGTCGCCTTGAGAGGCACAGGAGGCTCACTTGGCGAAAATATGGATTTTGAGTATGAATATATTATTTATGTCCACAAAAAAGATTATGATAAAGCTGCATATTTAACAGGTTGTCAAAACATTTTTTAAACGTAATTAAATAACCCTCTGAAAGTATAGCCTTTCGGAGGGGTATTTTTTGTATATATTATTCTTCTAATCTCCAGTTATTATCACCGGAATAAATCATTTGTTTTGTCATTCCTCCGTCAATACAGATATTTTCGCCTGTAATAAAACCTGCTTTTTCCGAACAAAGAAACAATACCATATTTGCAATATCAAGTGGGTTGCCTACACGATGAACAGGATGTTGTATTGCATCAGCCCCTGTATATTCTTTAAATTCAGTATCAATCCATCCCGGAGAAATTGAATTAACCCTAACCTTTCCCGCAAGACTGACCGCTAAAGCATGGGTAAGAGCTGAAATTCCGCCTTTAGCAGCAGTATAACTTTCTGTTTGCGGTTGGCTCATACGGTCCCTCGTTGACGAAATATTAATTATAACAGACTTATCATTAAAATACGGTAAAAACAACTTTGTTAAATAGAAAGGTGCCGTTATCCCTACATTCAAAGCATGACTGAAATCTTCGAATGAACATTCATCAATCCCTTTCATTTGAGCAGGAGCGTTGTTTATTAAATAATCTATGTGTCCGTATTGAGAAATCACTTTTAATGCAAATTCTTCCAGCGTCTTCTTATCCCCTATATCCCCGATAAAATAAGGATTTTCAGCTTTATCAATTACGCAAACATCAGCTTCTTCTTTTATAAATTCGTCGGCTATTACACCACCGATACCGTTTGCACCGCCGGTTATTACAACAACTTTATTTTTAAAAATCAAAACCAAATCCTCCGCTTAAAATATCAGCTTAAAATATCAAACTCTGCATGTGAAAACATTTTGGAAACAGCCTGACGCAAAGAGCGATATTCGTCCATTTTATACCACCCTTTAATATGCCATAAATTCTCCGCTGCAGTTTGTGCCTTTTTAAGAATATCAATATCTTTAACGAGGTTTCCAACCTTAAACATATCGTCGCCACTTTGATTTTTACCTAAAAATTCGCCCGGACCGCGAAGCTCAAGGTCTTTTTGGCTTATTTCAAAACCGTTGGTAGTTTGGCAAAAAGCTTCCATACGTTCACGGGCAGACAAAGACTCTGTATCTGAAACAAGAAAACAGTAGGACTTTTTCGCACCTCTCCCCACCCTACCTCGTAACTGATGAAGCTGAGAAAGACCAAATCTCTCTGCATTTTCTATAATCATAATACTTGCGTTAGGAACATCAACACCGACTTCTATTACAGTTGTTGAAACCAAAACACTTATTTTATTCTCTTTAAATTCTATCAATGCCTTCTCTTTTTCAGACGGAGACATTCTGCCGTGTAGATATTTAACCGAAACACCACGTAAAAGTAAAGAAGTAAGCTCTGAAGCGTATTCAACAGCGCTTTTAATCGTATCATCTTCACTTTCTTCTACAAGTGGGCATACAACATAAGCCTGAGAACCATTTGCAATTTCACCACGAAGATATTTAAACATTCTTGTGTGGAATGTGCTGTCAACTAAAAATGTCGAAACTTTCTTCCTGCCGGGAGGCAACTCGTCTATAACTGAAATGTCTAAGTCACCGTACATTATTAGGGCAAGCGTTCGAGGTATCGGAGTTGCACTCATAACAAGTTTATGAGGACTTAATCCTTTCTCAGAAAGTTCCGAACGCTGGACTACACCGAAGCGGTGCTGCTCATCTGTTATTGTAAGAGCAAGATTTTTAAATGCTACAGTATTTTGTATAAGAGCATGGGTGCCTATTAAAACATCAATCTCACCTTTAACCAGGCTTTCTAAAATTTGAGTTCTTGCTTTTTTTCTAGTACTTCCTGTTAAAAGTGCCGTATGTATACCAAACTCGCCTAAAAGCTTTGAAAGCCCGTCATAATGCTGTATTGCCAAAATCTCTGTTGGTGCCATCATACAGGCTTGAGCACCGTTTTTAACTGTATGATACATTAAAGCTGCTGCCACAACAGTTTTACCACTGCCCACATCGCCTTGAACAATACGTGACATTGGAACAGGCTTTTTCATATCAGAAAGGCATTCTTGTATAACACGTTTTTGCGCACCAGTAAGTTCATAAGGCAATATATTAAAAAATTTATTTAAATCGCTTTGTGTTGAAAGTGCAATTCCCTTTGTTTTTACCGCACGTCTTTTTAATGCACCTATGCCAACGGAAAATTCAAAAAACTCTTCAAACACAAGCCTTTCTCTGGCACGTGAAAGCATTTCATCACTTTGAGGAAAATGCACATTGTTATAAGCCTGTAAAAGTGTCAAAAGGTTATATTCCTGCATAATGCTTTCAGAAAGCGTATGTGAAAATGCATCTTTACACTTTTCCAAAGCTTCACCGACAAGACTCCGTAAAAGCTTCTGGGTTAAACCTTTTACAAGTGGATATATGGGTAAAATTACTGCATTTTCAATCTCTTCGACTTGTGGAGATGTCATGGACATACCAAGCCCGAAAGCTTGTACTTTTCCGTAAAAAATAAAGGTTTTACCTTTTTCAAGCTTGCCTGCTAAATATGCCTGATTAAAAAGAGTTACAGTCATCTCATCACTATTATCACTAACTGTAACAGTATACATATCGAGCCCTGTACGTGTTTTTTTCTGCTTAACATCCGAAACAACTTTTGCAGAAACCGCGTAGATTTCACCATCACAGAGGTCTCTTATCGGAGTTGTTTTTGATAAGTCACGATACTTGCGGGGAAAATAATTTAATAAATCTGATAAAGTCAGAATGCCCACTGAGGAAAGCGTCTGTTCCCTACGCTTTCCTATACCTTTGAGCACACTGACTTTTTCTGATAAAATATTCATAATATTATAATATTTATTCTATGTGCCATTTAACACCTTGAGGTGTATCTTCCAGTATGACACCTTTTGATTTTAGTTCATCACGTATTTGATCTGCCAAAGCATAATTTCTATCTTTCTTAGCTTGCTTACGGCGTTCTATTTCACTTTCTATCCAAGCTGTATCTGCCCCATCTTCTTTATTTTCAAATAAAAGGCCTAAAACGTCTACAAGCTCAGTAAACTTTTCACGTGCAAATTCTACAAGTTCTTTTGAAGATGCATCTGAAACTGATTTGTTTATTTCACGTACAAGCTCAAATATGACAGCCGTTCCGTTTGCAGCGTTAAGATCATCGTCCATTGCATCGATAAATCGCTGACGATATTTTGAAAGCTCTTCGGTAACGTGTTTTTCTGTATCAGTTAATGTACCTGAGGCTGTTTTTAATAAAAATTCCAGATTATCGCGGCAATTACGTAACCGCTCAAGGGATGTTTTCGCTTGTTCGATAATATCTGTATCATAATTAATCGGACTTTTATAATAAGATGTCGCAGCAAAAAAGCGTAACGGTTCGTGACCGTATTTTTCAGACAGTTCTCGTACTGTAAAGAAATTGCCTTTTGATTTAGACATTTTTTTATTATCTATGTTTATAAATGCAACATGGAACCAAAAGCGTGAAAATTTACAACCGTTTGCACATTCGGATTGTGCAATTTCATTTTCGTGGTGTGGGAAAACAAGATCTATACCACCGCAATGAATATCTATTGTGTCGCCCAGATAGTTTTTAGCCATTGCGCTGCATTCAATGTGCCAACCCGGTCTTCCCTTTCCCCAAGGGCTATCCCAATAGGGTTCACCGGGCTTATAAGATTTCCATAAAGCAAAATCAAGTTTATCTTCTTTTATTTCGCTAACATCTATACGTGCTCCGGACTCAAGATCATCGATGTTTTGTTTTATAAGTTGTCCATAATCTTTGTCTGCGCGGACGCGAAAATAAACATCTCCGTTTTGTTCATATGCAAAGCCTTTATCTATAAGCGACTGTATCATAGAAATTATATTATCTATATTTTCAGTTGCACGTGGATTTACTGTTGCACGCATTATATTCAACCCGTCAGCATCTGTGTAATATTCTTTTATATATTTTTCCGCGATTTCTTTTACTGTAATATTTTCTTCAATCGACTGATTTATTAACTTATCATCAACGTCGGTGAAGTTTTGAACAAATATAACATCGTTACCTAAAAATTCAAGATAACGGCGCAAAACATCATATGCAATAAATGCACGTGCATTACCTATGTGAAAATAGTTGTATACAGTAGGACCGCAAGCATAAATGCGGACCTTTTTATCTTTTATCTCAAATTCTTCTTTTTGCCCTGTTAATGTGTTGAATAACTTCATATATTTTCTCCTTAATACCACTGGGAATCATTATATAATTAAACGCGTTTTTCAAAAATAATGCCATTAACCACGAACTATTTTTTATCAAGTTTCTCTGTAAGTTCGTCAAGCCTGTTTTTAAGCTTATCAATCTGGCATTGCAGCTTACAGTCTTCTTTTGCATATGGGTCAACAATGTGTATGTTATCGAAATTATCAATTTTCTTCCCGTCACGCTTTACTATACGTGCAGGAACACCTACTGCCGTGCAATTTGGCGGAACTTCTTCCAATACCACCGCACCTGCTGCAATTTTACTGTTGTCTCCTACTGTAAAGGAACCCAAAACCTTAGCCCCTGCACCAATAACAACGTTATTCCCCAACGTCGGATGCCTTTTACCGCATTCCTTACCGGTACCGCCTAATGTTACACCCTGATAAATTGTGCAATTATCGCCGATTTCTGCAGTTTCACCTATTACAACACCCATACCGTGGTCTATAAAAAGCCCGTTACCCAGCTTTGCCGCCGGATGTATCTCAATCCCGGTACGTCTTCGTGCCCGCTGAGAAATTCGCCTTGCAACAAAATACCATTTACGTTTGTAAAAAAAAGCCGCGACACGATGATATATAATAGCATGAAGCCCTGAATAACACATGAATATTTCAAAGGACGTACGTGCAGCGGGATCCCGTTCTTTTATAGCATTTATATCATTTCTAAGTCTTCCCATTAACTACCCTCTCAGATATTTACCGTTATTTTTTATATATGGGATAACGGAACCAACCGTCACCACCGCGATTAACCATATACATATGTTTGTAACACCTGCAAAATCTGCATAAGATACCGTAGGATTTATAAGAGAAAATACATACATATATACAAACATTCCGCTCATTACAACACCTTGAACAACCGTTTTAATCTTGCCCCATATATTTGCAGCAATAACTTCACCCTTAGAAGCTGCAGTAAGACGGATGCCGGTGATTAAGAACTCTCTAGCTAAAATAAGTAAAAAAGGAACTGATGAAGAAAGTCCACATTCTATAAATGCAGCCAACACACCTAATACAAGCATCTTATCTGCGATAGGATCGAGAAATTTTCCAAAATCCGAAACCAGGTTATACTTGCGCGCAATTTTACCATCTGCTATATCCGAAAGCATTGCAACAATAAAAATTATTCCGCTAATAAGTATTCTTGAAGAGACGGAGATAGATTCAACCATAGGGCTATCCAACAAGAATAACAAAACAAACGGTATTAAACAAATTCTTATCCAACAAATTATATTCGGAATGTTTTTATTTATTTTCATAATGCTTCTCCTAAAAGGTCATAGCCGTCAACGGCATTTATTTTAACTTTTACAAATTCACCGCCGACAATATCTCTGTTTGCACTAAAAAGAACTCTACCATCCACATCCGGGGCCTGAAAGTATGCACGGCCAAAAAGCTGACCTTGTTTTTCGCCCTCACACAAAACATCGTAAGTTTTCCCCAGATGTTTTTTATTTATTTCTTCCAAAAGGCGGGATTGAAGAGTCATCACAACATCGGCACGTTCCCGTTTTACCTGCTCATCAATTTGTCCATGCATAGCAGCAGCTTTTGTACCTTCTTCTCTTGAATAAGTAAAGACACCAAGGTTGTCAAATTTTGCAGCTTTTATAAAATTACAAAGGGTTTCGAAATCTTCTTCACTTTCATGAGGAAAACCAACAATAAATGTTGTACGCAATGAAACACCCGGAACTTTTTTACGAATTTTTTCAATTAATGTAAGCAGTTTTTCATCATCGCTCGGCCTATTCATCATTTTTAAAACGTTTTTTGAGGCATGCTGAAGCGGCATATCTATATAACCTACAAACTTGTCTTCAGAAGCCATTAAATCAAGAAGTTCATCACTTATTCCTTCAGGTCGGCAATACAACACACGAACCCATTTAACAGTCGGAAGTTTACATGTTTCTTTTATTACTCTACATAAATCAGGAAAACGAGTTGTGTCTTGGGCAATCAAGTTTATTTCTTTTGCGCCGCCGCTACAAAGTGTTTTAATTTCATTTATAACGTTTTCGTATGTTTTAGGAATAAACTCACCACGAACAAGAGGAATTACACAATAAGAACAGTGGTTTGAACAACCGTCTGCAACTTTAACATAAACAGACGATATGCCGGAAGTTAGAATACGCTCTCCTTCCGGAGTATTTTCATCTAATTCCCGATAATATTCATATTTACCGGGGCTATTTATAGCATCCGTTAGTTTGTCAAAGCTTTTAGCCCCTAAAATGGCATCAACCTCGGGCATTTCTTTCATTATTTCGCTTTTATATCGCTCTGCCATACAACCTGTAACAATTAATTTTTTAAGATTTCCGTTTTTATACTCAGCTGCATTCAGAATTTCAGCGATTGCTTCTTCTTTTGCAGGGCCGATAAATGTACAGGTATTTACTATTATAACATCACACTGTTCCGGCTCTGCACAAAGCTCATATCCGCTATTTTTCAAGTTTGCAAGCATAACTTCTGCATCTATTTTATTTTTTTCGCATCCCAGCGAAACCATACCTACTTTAATCATCAAAATCTCCGTTATTGTATTCATTAAATGCTTTAGTAATATTTTCGTAGCTGTAGCCCTGTCGTACAAAATATGCGTAAATTTTATCACGCTCTTTACGATCCGTGAATGGATTGTTTTTCATTTTTTTCGCCAAGTGTTTCAAGATTTGCTCTGTCATATCACAGCATCTGGTATCAAGCTCATCTCTCCAAAGTTCTTTTGGCAGATAACGCTTATACAGTTCTTCTTCAATACGTTTTTTACCATACTTTTTAATATATTTATCAATTATTTTTTTTGAATATTCTTTATCGTTAATATAACCTTGGTTTATGAGTTTTTCAACTGTTTGTTCTGCATGCTTACCTTTTTCGGTAAGTTTTTTTATCATTTCCCCTGAAGACCAATCTCGTCTGCCTAAAAGATAAACTGCATATCTATATGAACTTTCTTGGGATGCATAATCTTTTATCTTATTAAATTGGGATTGCGTAAAGGTCGAACCGACCCTTACGCTGTTTTCATATATACCTTTAGCAGTCAGTGAAAATTCAAACCCATCTTCTGTTATAATACTGAATAAACCAGGGTTTTTTTGTTGTTTTATTTCTTTGACAACAACATCATTCATCATCAAAATCTTCTGCAGATACACTTAAAGAAACTTTTTTAGAAGTAGGCTTTTCTACTTTTGATACGGCTTTTTCAAGCTTAGTAACCGCCTTCTCAGCAGCTTCATCACGCTCTTTCTGCATTGCCTGTTTTACTTGCTCTTCAATTTGTTGGCAAAGTTCCGGATTTGCTTTAAGAATATCACGAACGTTATCTCTGCCTTGCCCGAGTCGATTACCTTCATAAGAAAACCATGCTCCGGCTTTTTCAACTATATTATATTTTACAGCAACATCTAATATTTCGCTTTCTTTGGAAATACCCTTACCGTATATAATATCAAATTCAGCCTCTTTAAAAGGAGGAGCTACCTTATTTTTAACAACCTTTACTCTTGTATGCGCGCCAACAGCTTCCGTGCCGTTTTTAAGTGTCTCTACTCTACGAACGTCAAGCCGTATTGTTGCATAGAATTTTAATGCACGACCTCCTGTTGTAACCTCCGGATTTCCGTACATAACGCCTACTTTCTCACGTAGCTGATTAATAAACACTGCAACACAGTTTGTTTTTGAAACGATGCCTGCAAGTTTTCTTAAAGCTTGTGACATTAAACGTGCATGAAGACCAACATGAGGATCACCCATATCATCTTCTATTTCTTGTTTAGGAACAAGAGCTGCAACTGAGTCAATTACAATAATGTCTATTGCACCGGAACGTACAAGAGTTTCTGTTATTTCTAAAGCCTGTTCCCCGTCATCAGGTTGGGAAACAAGAAGATTATCTACATCCACACCGAGATTTTTTGCATAAACAGGGTCCAAGGCATGCTCTGCGTCAACAAAAGCAGCTGTTCCGCCTAACTTTTGTGCCTCAGCAACAATATGTAATGCTACCGTGGTTTTACCAGAGCTTTCAGGCCCGTATATTTCAACAATCCTACCCCTGGGAACGCCACCAACACCCAACGCAGAATCAAGCGAAAATGAGCCTGTTGAGATACTTTCAACAGCCATAGCAGCATTTTGCCCAAGGGTCATAACCGAACCCTTACCGAAATTCTTTTCTATTTGCAATAAAGCACTCTCCAAAGCCTTCTTCTTATCAGGTGTTTTTTCTTGCATATCATTACTCCCTTTCTTATTTATATAAATATTATACTATTATTAAGTAAAAATTTCAAGTGGTTTTTGCTGTTCACATAAAGTTACGATTTTATGACTTACTTCAAATTAACACGCATTCCCACGACACATATTTGTCATATTTGAAGCCCTGCATTCGAGTTTAACGAATTTAATCTTAATTAGAGTTAAAAACTATTGCTAAAATCAAACAAATTCTATATAATATAGAAAAACATTTTTTAAAAAAGAGGAGCACTCCAATGTTTAAAAACGAATATCTCGAGAAAGTTTATAGTGACGTAGTAAACAGAGACCCCAATCAACCTGAATTTTTGCAAGCTGTACGCGAAGTTCTTGAATGCATGGAACCCGTTATCGCAAAAAAACCGGAATATGAAAAAGCCGGAATTCTTGAAAGAATTGTCGAACCTGAAAGAGCAATTGTCTTTCGTGTTTCATGGGTAGATGACAACGGCAACGTTCGTGTAAACAGAGGCTTTAGAGTTCAGTTTAACTCTGCAATCGGCCCTTACAAAGGTGGACTTAGACTTCACCCCACCGTTAATCTTTCAGTAATCAAGTTTTTAGGGTTTGAACAAATTTTTAAAAACAGCTTAACAGGTCTTTCTCTCGGCGGAGGTAAAGGGGGTTCTGACTTTGATCCTAAAGGTAAATCCGATGCTGAAATTATGCGCTTTTGCCAAAGTTTTATGACAGAACTTTCAAAACATATCGGGGCAGACACAGATGTTCCGGCTGGAGATATTGGTGTAGGCGGAAGAGAAATAGGTTTCTTATTTGGCCAATATAAGCGCTTACGCAACGAATTCACAGGAGTCCTGACTGGTAAAGGTCTTACATACGGAGGATCACTTATTCGTCCGGAAGCTACCGGATACGGGCTATGTTATTTTACAGATGAAATGTTAAAAGCAAACGGTCTTTCTTTCAAAGATAAAACTGTTGTTATATCCGGATCGGGAAACGTTGCTATATACGCAACCGAAAAAGCACAGCAGCTTGGCGCTAAAGTTGTAGCTGTAAGCGACAGTAACGGATACATTTATGACAAAGACGGTATTAAAGTTGATATTTTAAAAGAAATTAAAGAAGTTAAACGCGGAAGAATTTCAGATTATATTATACACGTACCAAAAGCACAGTATTTTGAAGGCAACGGTATCTGGTCTATTAAATGCGATATTGCTCTTCCCTGTGCTACACAAAATGAGCTTAACGGTGAAGACGCAAAAACACTTATCAAAAACGGTTGTATTGCTGTAGCTGAAGGTGCTAATATGCCATCTACACCTGAAGCAATCGAAGAATTTTTATCAAACGGCGTTTTATTTGGGCCTGCAAAAGCAGCCAATGCCGGAGGAGTTGCAACATCAGGGCTAGAAATGTGCCAAAACTCTCAAAGACTTCCTTGGACAGCTGAACAAGTTG
The DNA here is from genome assembly GCA_003343705.1 of Clostridiales bacterium. GTDB lineage: Bacteria > Bacillota > Clostridia > Oscillospirales > UBA644 > QAKR01. The sequence goes on from QAKR01000046.1 coordinate 26,724, forward strand.
ATGAGAAGCTTAAAGAAATTATGGTAGGCATTTATCACAACGCCGCTGTTGCTGCTGCTGAATATGGATTTGAAGGAAACCTGGTTGCAGGTGCAAACATTGCCGGATTTGTTAAAGTTGCAGATGCAATGTTAGCTCAAGGAATCGCTTATTGATTATCACCCATCCAATATATATTATCACATAATTCATACTTTGTCAAGTACTTTTATTCATTTTAATATCTTCCTTATTAACGTAAAACCGGGACTACAGAGTAAACTCTTGTAGTTCCGGTTTTGCCTTTATGCGAATTAAGTTATTTTATCTGACCAAGATATTCGAATGAAGAAGCATTTGTTTTCACATCGTCTTCTGTGAGGTCATCGCCATAAACATAGTACGAAAGTGTATAAATATCAGTATTTATAAACATTTTATATTCATAAATAATACAACTTGATTGATTCTCCGTAACCTTACAGACAGAAGATATTTTTTTAATACCGTTTTCTTCTATTTTTTCAAAACTTATAAACTCGGTTTCGTTAAAAACATTTTTAAAAGTTTGTTCTTTAAGTTCTTTTGTGTTTTCATCGAATTTATCACGCCCATCCGGGTCGTGCAGTATACCGATTGTTAACATATCAGAGCTTTTTGAGCTTACAAGACGGGTGCTGTATTCATAAACCATTGTAAGTTCCCATCCGTCGATAGCAGAGATTGTTGCATACCCGTCAGATAGATAAAGCTTGCCGTTTGCTATAGTTCCGCGTAAAGGTTCATTAATCGGAGGCGCCTTTTCTGGTTGAACAGGTTCTTCTGTCTCAGGTATTTGTTCAACCGATACAGGCTCCTGCTTTTGGCATGAGCACAGACTAAATACGCATACTAAAAGAAATATCAGTGATAGTTTTTTCAAAGCCTACACCTCCGAAAATAATCTAATTTAAAAATTATTTTGCAGCATGCACAATTATTGCAAAATCTTCCGTTTTAAGAGAAGCACCACCTATAAGACCACCGTCTACATGTTCTTTACTTAAAAGTTCTTCAGCATTTTTTGCATTCATCGATCCACCATATTGAACAGTAAGATCGTCAGCAACGTCTTTATTATAAAGTGAAGCGACTGTCTCACGGATTATCCCGCAAACTTCATTTGCTTGATCAGCTGTAGCAGTTTTACCTGTGCCGATAGCCCAAACAGGCTCATATGCGATTATAATATTCTTCATTTGGGATTCTGAAACACCGCAAAGAGCAATTTTAGTCTGCATGGAAACAAGCTCTGCTGTTATCCCCTGTTCACGCTGTGCAAGCAGTTCGCCGACACATATTATTGGCTTTAAGCCGTTTTCAAGTGCCTTTAAAACCTTTTTATTAACAGTTTCATCTGATTCTGCAAAATACTGACGACGTTCGCTATGGCCTATAATTACATATTCTACACCAAGGTCGCAAAGCATCTTTGCACTTACCTCACCGGTATATGCTCCACTTTCTTCAAAGTGCATATTCTGTGCACTAACTTTAATATTTGAACCTTTCGTTGCTTCAACTGCATTCTGAAGGCATACAAAAGGTACTCCAACTATAACATCACACTTTGCATCGGAAAGAACCGGCACAAGTGTTTTAATGAAAGCCGTTGTTTCGGAAGGTGTATTATTCATTTTCCAGTTACCGGCAATTATTGTTTTTCTCATTTTCATAAACTCCGTTCTTTTATTATAAACTTTTATTATAATTTAAATTAAGGGGGCATTAAAGCCCCCGTTAATTTATAAATTATTATTTATCTTCAAGGCAAGCTATACCGGGAAGCTCAAGACCCTCGAGGAATTCAAGAGAAGCTCCGCCACCGGTTGATATATGAGTCATTTTATCAGCAAAGCCCATTTTAACAACAGCAGCTGCACTGTCTCCGCCGCCGATTATTGTCGTAGCATCACATTCTGCTAAAGTATTTGCAACCATGCGTGTTCCTGCTGCAAAGTTCTTCCACTCAGAAACACCCATAGGACCATTCCAAATAATTGTTTTTGCACCTGAAATAGATTTTGAATAAAGCTCCTGAGTTTTTTCACCAATATCAAGCCCCATCCATCCATCGGGGATTGAATCAGAATATATTCTCATAAAAATAGTATCTTCTGAATACTGTCTTCCGATTACATTATCAACGGGAAGTAAGAAATTAACACCTTTAGCTCTTGCTTTTTCCATAAGTTCTTTTGCGAGATCAAGTTTATCGTTTTCACAAATTGATGTTCCGATAGAACATCCCATTGCTTTGAAGAATGTATAAGCCATTCCTCCACCTATTATAATTGTATCAACTTTTTCAATAAGATTATTAATAACACCGATTTTATCAGAAACTTTAGCTCCGCCTAAAATAGCTACAAAGGGATGTGCGGGCTCATTAAGAGCATTGCCCATTATCTCAATTTCTTTCTGTATTAGGAACCCGCAAACAGACGGAAGATAGTGTGAGACACCTTCTGTTGAAGCATGAGCACGATGAGCCGTACCGAATGCATCATTTACATATATATCAGCCATAGAAGCAAGTTCTTTTGCAAATTCCGGATCGTTTTTCTTTTCTTCTCCATGAAAACGAACATTTTCAAGAAGCATAACATCTCCGTCATTAAGTGCAGCAGCCTTTGCTTTTGCGTCAGCACCAATGACATCAGAAGCCATTATAACTTCTTTGCCGAGTTTTTCAGAAAGCCTTTTAGCAACAGGTTTCATTGAAAACTTATCTTCGAATCCATTCTTAGGACGCCCTAAATGAGAGCATAAAATCAATTTTGCATTGTGTTCGATAAGATACTGTATTGTCGGCAGTGCACCGTTTATACGTGTTTCATCGGTAATGTTGAGATTTTCGTCGAGAGGAACATTGAAATCGCATCTTACAAGTACTTTTTTCCCGGCAACATCAATATCCTTAACGCTTTTTTTATTATAATTCATATACGCACCTCTTAACTTATTTAATATACTGAATAATTTTACATTAATATTATGTCAATTTTATGAACATTAACAAATTTTTAACAAAAAACTTTACTATAACAATAGATCAGTCGATCGCCGTATTTTTTACGCCCAATAAATTTTAAACCTGAGGCTGAAAGCATCGTTTTTATATCTTTGGGATCATAACAACGCTCTTCAACAAAATCAGTAGACATATTATAACGGCCGTCATCAGACTTTTCAAAAAGTGTAAAATCATAAAAAGCATGAACGCCACCAAAATCACATGACATTATCATAACATCACCATCTTGGTCATATACGTGCTGCCCTGAAGCTTTTTCAAAACCCGATTTTGTTTTAATATCAAATATAAAATAACCATTAGGTTCAATAAAATTATAGAGACGTGCAAAAAATTTTTTGAGCAGACGCTTGTCCGTTATATGATTAACCGTATCAAGTGTACAAAAGACTATATCATATGCACCGTAAAGATCTATTTCAGATAAATCCTGGCACACAAGATGCACTGCATAACCGGAATTTTCAAGTTTTTCACGAGCGATATCAAGCATTTCATCACTTGAGTCCACACCTGTGCAGTCATAACCGTATTTAAAAAGATTTTCCATTAACTCGCCGGTACCGCAACCGCAATCAAGAACAAGTCCGTTTTTAGGCAATGCCCATTCTGCAAATACCAATTCTAAATATTTAGAGTGTTCAAACCCATTGTTAAAGCGATCGTACAGCCTGTTTAAACTGTCATACATTTTCTTCAAGCCTTCCTAAAACGGTTACGTATCCACCGGCTCCGTTTTCAAGACAACGGTTTACTCGGCTTATTGTTGCAGATGAAGCACCGGTTTGTGCTTCAACTTCAGTATATGTTTTTCCGTCCTTAAGCATTTTAGCAACTTCAAGTCTCTGGGCTAATGCTTTTATCTCTGCAATCGTACAAAGATCTTCAAAATATGCAGCACACTCATCCTCATCCTTTAGCGTAAGAATTGAACGATATAATGCGTCAAGACTCTCTCCGTTAGGATTTCTCTTCATACTATACACCATGCGGGATGAACTTAATAAAAGCATCTCCGCAATCCTTCCCCTATTAATTAATATAACCTATATATCTTTATCATCGAAATAAAAATTATTTTGGCGTTGCTGTTGTCGTTGTTTCAATTTACGTCTTCGTTCTATACGTTTTTTTCTTTCCATATATGCATATACAATAAAAATTATAAATAAAACTGCAAGAACAAGTACTACAACACCTATTATAACAAGAACTTTAATAACAGCATCCCAAAATCCACCTGAATTTTCAATTTTAACTTCTGATCCTACAAATACAGGAGCATCAAGAGATTGCATAGAAAGTTCTAACGGATATTTACCTATCTCTGTTCCTCCGGCTGTTAAAGTTATAAACTCGGCTCCGGGATCTTGAGTATATTTTTTAGCCACTGATGTTGTTATTTTTACATCCTTTTGAGTAAATGTATTTTCAAGTAAAAAAGTTATATCACTGTTTAACATATATTTTGCAACAGATACTTTATAATCATCTTTAATAACATCTGCCGTATAGGGTCCGGCAGCAGCCTTAGATAAAGTTGCGTATCTATAATTCGAAAATACATAATTAAACAGAGCCGTAGTTTCAGAAAAACGTTGATCTCCGGTTTCGCAACCCAGTAGCACACAAATAAGCTCCACATCTCCACGTTTAGCAGATGTTACAACTGTATATTTTGCTGCTTCTGTCCACCCGGTCTTTCCTCCGGTCGCGCTCTCATAATAGTATTCGCTTGCCTTAAGCATTTTATGTGATGTGGCACCGGTACGTTCTGTGTTTTTATTAGTAGCCGCGGCTGTATATGTCACCCCGGAAAAGAATTTTCTGAACATTTCATTTTGTAATGCGGTTTTAGTTATAAGTGCCATATCATATGCGGTTACGTAATGATCTTTATTTGGAAGCCCGTTAGCGTTACAAAAATTAGTATTTGTACAGCCTATAGCTTCTGCCCGTGAATTCATAATTTTTGCAAATCCTGAAATTGAGCCTCCGATATATTCGGCAACAACATTAGCTGCGTCATTAGCAGACGGAAGCATTGTTGCATAAAGCAAACTTTCAAGAGGCATCTGTTCACCGTCTACAAGCATTATATGTGAAGTATCTCGAGGAACAGCAGCATTTCCGACGGCTGTTTCTGTTGCAGTAAGAACATCTGTTAAAGAGGCATTTTCAACAGCAAGAAGAGTTGTCATGATTTTTGTTATACTGGCAGGATACGCACGCTCGTTCATATTTTTTTGAAAAATAACCTGTCCTGTTTTTGCATCCATTAAAACAGCTTGAGCGGCCTTTATATCCGGGACAGACTCGGCATTAACGGCAATCGAAGACAGAGATAATATAATTATTAAACTAAAAAACAGAGCTGATAATTTTTTCATCACTTGAGTATAACCTTTCAAAATTTGTGTTACTAAAGAGAATTAATCTTTATTAAATATATGCTGTAATAAAGAATTTTATCTCTTTTGGGATTTTATAAGCACAGCATGAACAGCAACACGAACATTTTTATCGGAACCTTTACAGGTTGATAAAGTTAAAATAACGTCATCATCAGTAAAATCAAAGGTTTTTAATGCAGAAATCTCATTATTGTTTTGAAGTTTAGTTGCGTATTTTGCAAGACCGTTCAACCCGCTTGTAAAAACTGTTTTACGATAATCATAATCAGCAGTTGTCTCATACCAAGAAAAGACTTGCCATATGCTTACTTCATTTTTTGTTGTAATTTTTATAAAATGGTTATTTGCATTTGCCCACCATCGTTTAGCATTATCAAGATATTTAAGACCTCCGAACGGGCCTCGTGCATGTGCATATATAACAATGTTTTTATTATTTTTTATACTAGTTAAATCATTGCGGTAGTCTGCATATATACTACCGTTATAGCTATACTTTTTATTTTCGTCATGTGTTAGGTAATATTCGTTATTATTACAATGTAAAAGAGGCCCTGAAATAGGTAGTCCTGCAATTGAAGACGGCCCGCAAAAATAGAACCATCCACTTACATCGGAATTTTTATACCCTGATAGATCTTTTTCAAGATAAGAAACAGTCATCCCATCGACAGATGCTACAGGGATTTCGGTTATAGGGGAAGGATCACTGTCATATCCGTTTTCATAAGTAGCATATTTTGATGAAAGAGGCATCGTATCGGCATAATCATTATTAGCATGATAAACTGCAGTATATACTTGAGGTAAATCTTCTACAGCAGGAAGAATAAGAGGAGTTTTTGAATATAGAAAACCGGTAAATATGGCAACTAATAATAAGGACGATATCATCCACGTAATAAACTTAACATTTTTATTCATAAAAATAACACCCCTATAAAATTTTACCATACTATTTAATAGTTGTCAACACCTTTGCCAAAATTACCTAAATTATACAAAAAGGGGTTGTTGTATTCATTTATATCAAACACAACAGCCCCTTTAATCAAGCGCGCCTAAATTTACTTTAAATATCACTACCCCAGGCAATCTTGTTTTTATCTCTTAACATATTACCATCACCAGCGATTTGATTACCGTAAATACCTACATTTGCACTTTTACTATCAACAAAGAAAACCAGCCGTGTATTGAAGAACATCATATTATTTGCAATAAGATTGGTTCCTTTAGTTGAAACAGCAAGCGTCCCTCCGTTTTGAATTGTTCCACCGCAAAGCCTTAACGATCCAGTAGATTTTAGAACAACAGCATTATCAGGGTTACCCCACATATTTGTTTGGACAAGATCAATATGACCACTGAAACTTTCATCAAAATTAATATATTCCATTGATTCTGTTGAACCGATTACAACAAGCTGGCTGTTTATAAAGGTTACTTTTTTATCTGTTTCGCCTCTTGCCTCAAACGATATTCGCGCTCCGTCAGTTCCATGACCAATGCAGTAAAGCCCGGCTCCTTCGTCAACAACAATTCCTCGTGACGCTCCAAAAATAAAATTCTGAACCATTAATAAATCTTTTGTATTTTTAACAACAAAACCTTCACAGTTCTTTAGCTGATATTGCCATGTGTTTTGGATATCTGAAATATAATTATAGTGTGGGTTGAAATGGCAGTCTCGTACAATCATTTCACGACTACCTCCACCTACTGTTATGCCGTTTTTCAAAGGTGCACCGTCAAGGTTTCTGACATAAAGGTTATCACAACGGTTTGTGTAAAAATCTGCGCCTAAATATGAATTTGTAAGACTTACTGCAAAAATATATATATTTGAACCGTTTCCTCTGATTGTATATGAATAAGGAATAAAAGTATCAGTAGTTTTTCCCTGTTTATCATATGTCACCTTAAAACCACGTATACCGGAATACTTTTCAAGCGTTATAAGTGCCCTGCCATCAGGGTTATTTTTACCATAATCCGTTAAAAAATCCGTAGTCGGAGTAGATGCATGATGAGCACTGTCTGCTGAGCCACGTAGCTCAACCCCCTGTTTTACAGTTATAGGAGATTCAAGCCTATATTCACCGTTTTTTACATAAACTATACCGCCTCCGTTTTTATATGCGGTGTCAATTGTTTGTTGCAACAAATCGGAAATATCAGTATGTTGTTCAGCTTCCACCTGATACAAACGGTCTGCACCAGGTCTCATTATACAAAGCTTATTATATTCTGTATTATCTGCAATTTGTACGGAGGTTTGTTTGGCGTCAAATACAAGCTGCATATTTTGACAATCATTTTGTATTAAAGTATTATCTGCGCTCGGGTTAATAACCTTGCTTGAAGATGCAGCAACAATATACTTTTCAAAACCACTACCGAAGTTGCAGTTTGTTAATGACAAAGCCACAGAGGGGCAGTTGACAGCGGTGGAATTAGCCGCTGAAGTTTTAAACGAACAATTATCAAAAGAAAGAACTGCACCGCCGCCTTCAATACAAGATTCTGCAGAAGTATTAAATTTAACATCTTTAAAACTAACAGAATTACAGCTGCTTCCAATTTTCACTGGAGTTTGTGCTTGAACGGTACCTTTTGTAAATAAATAACTTATGGGGCTTAAATATTCAAGATATATTCCTACCATACAGTCTGAAAATGAAAAATTATAGGTATGGCCGTTTGTTTCGCCTGTTGAAGATTTGGTTGTATAAAATCCGTATTTATAACCTTCAGCAGAAATATTCAACATATACGTCCAGTCTATGCGTTGTGTTTCAAATGCAACACCGTTATTGTAAGTAAAATTCCGTATCAACTGTTGATTTTGTGGCTGACCGAGCCCGCAATTAACCCAGTAATATGGTGAAAAACTAAAGTTTTCCGTACGACAAATATCAAAGTTATTATTTATCAAAAACCCGTTTTTTAACGGGGTACCATAAATATATTCAAAGTTTTCAAGAGCGTTGGATCCTCCGTCACAAACAATCCCTGAGTAACTGTTTATTAAATACACATTACTCATTGTCATAGAGGTTCCTGCTTTATATACAGTAGGTGGATAAGGGGTTATATTTTCTGCTGTTTGTTCAGGATACCAAATCGAAACATTTTTAAGCCCCGAACCATTTCCCATAGTTATAAACGCAGGAGCGTTGGGTTTTGTGTCGTTTTTTCCGCTGTATGCCATTAAAACAGTACCAACAGCTTTAGAATTTTCCTTCATATCTTCGGAAAACGGCTTATCGCCGCAGAGAGTAACCCCTGCCGGGATTGATAGATTCCCGTTAATTCTATATTTGCCGGCTGGGACAAAAACCGTACCTCCACCTTGTATTTCTGCATACGAAAAAGCATAAACAAACGCTTTAGTATCATCAGTTACACCGTCACCTTCTGCACCAAAAGCAACAACATCACATACAGCCACAACCGGAGATAAAGTTTCATATGTAGTATGAACAATATGCTCACCTTTTATATTTGTTTCAGTTTTTATTTTAGGTAAAGTAGGATTTTTAGGAAATTCCGTAACATGGCCTGCGACATAAGAAAAAATCAACATTGCGTCTATAAGTGAAACACCGGTTGTACCACCTACATCCGCAGATAAAACACCGGTTGTGCTTATAGATGTTTTATCGGCAACATAGCCAAACACCTGCATCGCATCGGCAATCGTAACAAAGCCGTTTAAGTCTGAGTCACCTGCAATAAGGCTGTTAAATGTATCTTCGGCAGGTTTCGGTGGTGTGTAGCTGCTGTTACCACCAAATGAAAGTGGCTCATCATTAACACCAAGCCCGTCTGTAAAATAAAAGTTGTCAAAAGAGATAATAAGCTTATCGGTATCAGGAATGTTAAGACCTAATATATAAAACCTGAAATAATCCACGTTTTTCCTGTTAAGATGTGCAAAGTTGTCAAGGCGTAATACAACATGGTTCCAACCGTTTACAAGACCAAGTTCACCTGGCGAAAAAGAAGCTTCTTCTTCATCACATATTCCGGATGAAGTTACTTCAAGCTGAGTCTGTGTGTTGTGATCGAACATACGTATATCAGAAATATACCAATCAAATTCAAGATGAGTATATTTGCCCATATCAACAGCAGTCGGAGTATTGTACGAAATTATAATATCGCCGGGGTTTGAGGCCGATAAAACTATACATGCAAGAGAATTTTCACCATAACCGGAATCTATACGACCACATGACCAACCTGATGAAGAGTCACAAAGGCTAAACGGAGTACTGAATTCTTCGGAATGCATGGTTACGCATAAAGAAAGCATCGTTGCAAAAATAAGTAAAACAGAAAAAATTCGTTTCTTCACAACATTCACCTCATTTATTTTATTAAAAATTTTTAATTGCAAGGTTATTTTCAACTAAGCTAAAAAAGGTATATTAACATAGCTAAGTTTTATGTTTTGAACCTTTTAAATCATCTATCTTTCCTTATTTGAAATAAAAAGAAGTGCAGTAGTTTTCCAAACCCGCACTTCTTATTAATTTTTCAAATACAAATTCAAAAAATCAATTTATATATTAGAAATAATTTTAATTCTCAGCGAACTTTCGAACCTCCTGCCAAAGAGACTGTGTGTCTTTGGAGCAGGTAGCAAAAAATCGTTTCTGTTTTGACTTAAGGGCATCAAGTGGAGCTGGAACAGCAACACCGGTTACTTCATAAAGCTTGTCAAGTGCAGCAAAAAAATCATCTGCCGGAACTTCTTCACCAAGTGCAGATAAAACATTTGCCGAAAATTTATAAGGTGAAGCTGTAGAAGCTGTCACAACTATCGTCCCATCGTTTTCTGATGTTTTCTGTGCAGCAAAAAGAGCAACTGCGGTGTGAGTATCAACAAGATAATTATATTTATCAAAAGTTTGTTTGATTATATTTTTGGTGTCTTCTTCGGTTGCATAACAACCTATAAAATTATCTTTTACAAGCTTTTTAGTTTCTTCGTCAAGCTCATACCTGCCTGTTTTTGAAAGGCTTTCCATACATGTCTTTGTCTTTTCCGAACCCTGCAAAACATAAAGAAGCCTTTCAAGATTTGATGATATAAGAATATCCATTGACGGAGACATCGTTGTATAAAAATCACGATTTCGGTCGTAAACACCTGTATTTATAAAATCAGTAAGTATATTGTTTTTGTTTGAAGCACATATAAGTTTGCGAATAGGTAGCCCCATTTTTTTTGCAAGATATGCTGCAAATATATTTCCGAAATTACCTGTAGGGACACAAACATCAATTTTGTCACCCAATACTATACGTTTATCCCTTACAAGGTCGCAGTATGCGGAAACATAATAAACAATCTGAGGAACAAGTCTACCCCAGTTTATTGAATTCGCGCTTGATAAAAACAACCCTTTTTCATCAAGTTCATTTGCAATTTCGGTATCGGAAAAAATTGCTTTAACCCCTGTTTGTGCATCATCGAAATTACCGTTTATAGAGCAGACATTGACGTTCTTCCCCTCTTGTGAAGCCATCTGGTGCTTTTGAATATCACTTACACCATCATTAGGATAAAACACCATTATTTTTATTTTTTCAACATCACGATATCCTTCAAGGGCCGCTTTGCCTGTGTCTCCGGATGTAGCTACGAGGATGAGTGCTGTTCGTTTTTCGTTTGTTATATCTAAAGATTTTGAAAGTAATATAGGCATAATTTGAAGAGCCATGTCTTTAAAAGCCGCAGTCGGACCATGCCAAAGCTCTAACACACAGTGTTTTTCATCAAGATTTTTTATAGGAGCAGGGTATGCTCCGAAACGCTCAGCTGAATATGCTGTTTTTGCAGCTTGTAAAAGTTCGTTATTCCAATAATCCGTAAGATACATTGAAAGAATTTTAGCAGCGCGTTCAGGATATGTACAATTTACAAGATCCTTTAAATCAGATTCGGAAAGTTGCGGTATACTTTCCGGCATAAAAAGACCGCCGTCTTCGGCAAGGCCTTGTTTTATAGCCTCAGCTGATGTTTTTTTTATATCAGTATTTCTTGTGCTGATGTATTTCATGATAACGACTCCAAATAATATTATTATACTATATTATATCATAGTTTTACGACGAATGCAAGAATTTTATATAAAAATTATTAATATGTAAAACATTATATTAAGGGAAAGCGCCTATACCGTAATTGTGACGATATAAACGCTTTACAATATTTAAACTTTAAAATGAATTATAACTTTAATCACAAATATAAAAGAATATTCACTTACCTGCAACAATCATAAATAACGTCATCGCATCAGCTAAAGTTATATCTGCGCCGCCGGTTATTTTTGCTTCTGTATAAGATATTCCTGTAAGAACTGTTTTCCCTGAAACATGCATAAATATCAACATGGCATCCTCAAGTGATACTTTTTTATCACAATTAACATCTCCGGAAGTATAGGTATTGCGCTCTATTCTCACTATTTGGTTGTTTCTGTTAACCGTAAATGAAAGTCTAAAAAAAGAATCATTAACATCATTGTATTTGACTATATACTTCATTGTATCATTAGATTGTTTTGCGTATGATACAATTTCACCGTAATTTTCAATTGAAGGTGGAAGATTTGAAATTCTAAATGATTTCAAACTCGCATTATAACGGGAAGAAAGAGATAGATCGATATTATTACAAAGAAATATCCCGTTCATTATAACAAGCATTTCAGTTTCGCTCAAGCTGTTTTCAAAAGGAGGGAGAGGGACATATGATTTCAAAGCTAAAATTGTTATAAAATCTATATTTTCAGCAGATGTATTCCCGTCAAAGATCACACCCGGAACAGAACTTTGTGTAATAGTTTTTATATATGCTGAAGTACCTTTAACCACCGAATTCATAAACCAATACGAAGAATAAACAAAGCAATCATTATATTCTTTTTCAATTCCGCTAATTACATAAACAATCTTCTTCACAGGGTCAAAACATTGTTTTATATAGTCTCTGTACACATATACAGAAAAGTCAAATTCCCTTGTTTCCGTTATGGCTGTACCTATCCAAGAAGACATTTCAGGAGAATCTTCTCCATTTGTCATATTAAAATCTTTTATTATAGCGTTTTCTTCAGAACCATCATTAAAATAAAGCTTCAATTTCAAGCCTATAATCAAATCTGATCCAGGTTCTTCTATCAAATCAAACCCTACTATTTCTAATTCATGTGCATAACAAGAAACAGAAATAGTGAAAATAAGAGAAAATGCAATAGCGATACAGATAAATTTTTTCATAATAAATAAGATTTCGATAGTAGATAACATCTATTATCAAAAATCTCCTCCTTTAACGCTTTTTTTCTAATTTTCCTAATTATCAGTTTTTTTATATATTATTGTCTCTGTTAAAGTTGAAATAGTAAGTTTATCCCCGTTAATTGAAAAAGACCAAGTTTCGCTGTTTGTCCCACTATATACATAAATATTAAACCCTGATATCTCGAATGAGAAAGATGATCCGTCACGGATTCCCAGCCCTGTTGGACGAAAAGTAACAATGTACGGCAAATTTACAGGTATAGTATCTTCTGAAGCAACCCAAGTTGCTATAATTTCATTTTTATTTTCAGTTTTATTACTTCCACTGTTTTGGCAGCCTGAGAGCAACAAACATATTAGTAAGGCAATTATAATAAATCTGCTTTTTTTAATCAATTATTGCCATCCTCTCGATGCTTGCTGATACAAGCCGTTCAAATGTGTTTGCGGCCTCTTGTGCAGTTTCTGTAACCTCTTTATGTGAAAGAGGTTTCGAGGAAACTCCTGAAGCCATATTTGTTATAAGGCTAATACCACAAACTTGCATGCCCATATGGTGTGCGGCAATTGCCTCACACGCTGTACTCATTCCTACCGCATCAGCACCTAATTTTCGCATCATTTTAATTTCGGCAGGGGTTTCATACTGTGGGCCGGACACCTGCATATAAACACCATCATGTACTTTAATATTTTCCTCTTCGGCTATTTCAAATATTAGTTCACGAAGTTTTTTAGAATATACTTCAGTCATATCAGGAAATCTTACACCAAGCTCGTCATAATTTTTACCACGAAGCGGAGATGGGGCAAAGGTTGAAATATGATCTTTTATGACCATTAAATCACCGGCAGAAAAATTTGTATTTATGCCACCGGCTGCATTTGTTAAAAACAAAGTTTTTGCGCCCATTAAACCCATAAGTCGAGCAGGTAAAACAACGTCATCTATTGAATACCCCTCATAATAATGAATACGCCCCTGCATTATCACAACAGGGACGTCACCGGCATAACCGAAAACAAAACGCCCCTTATGCCCGGTAACTGTTGAAACAGGGAAGCCGGAAATATCTTTGTACTCAATAAATGTCTTTTCGTACAAAGAATCTGCGAAGCTTCCCAATCCAGAACCGAGTATAAGAGCCACATTCGGTATAAAATCAGTTTTTTTTCTTACTTGCTTTAAACAAGCAGTTAATTTCTTGTAAACATCGTCCATTTCAAGATTGTTTCCTTTCTGTTTAAACGATGCCGAAATATTAAAAGTGTTTTATTTTCTTTTTGCGTATGCGGATTTGCGACCATCTTTTGGTTGCTTCATATCTGCAAGCTTACTTTCTGAATCCTGCTTAAATTTCGCCATCATATCTTCAAATGACATCTGTGGTTTTTTAGGTTCTTGAACAGGGCTTTCGGCTTTTTTAATTGAAAGATTTATTCTGCCTTTGTCATCTATATTCACAACTTTGACAAGCACTTCCTGCCCTTCAGTTAAAAAATCCTTGACGTTTGAAACGAATTCATTTGAAATTTCTGAAATGTGAACAAGGCCTTTCTCTCCGTTTTCAAGGTCTATAAAAGCCCCGAATTCTTTGATAAAGCCCACTTTTCCACTCATAGTCTGTCCGACTTGTGCCATAACCTTCAACGCCGCAATTGCGGCATTTCCCCCTATATAAAAATTATTAATTATTTTCCTGAAATATCAACATATATTTTTTCATTAGCATAACCGTAATCGAGATCGCTTTCAGCAATATCCTTGTAGAAATCATCAGTATTTTCAGGTTCAAGGACAGAAGAAAGCTCTTCATTACGTAGTTTTTGCTCACTTATCGAATGCTTAATCTCCGCAATTTTTTTATTTTCAGTTGCGATATCGGCACGCATCATTACAAAACCTGCAACAGTAGCTACAAGCACTAAAAGTAAAAAAATCCTTATAAATAATTTTGTTTTTGTCATCTTCATAAACCGCGCCGCTTGACGACACGCCTCTCTTTTCTGCTTTTTATTTTATTTCTAATTATTGCCACAGCGTTTTTCAGTATATCAGTAATTAACCGGCCAACTGTTAAGTGATATAACAAAGCTGTCAAAACAGCGGTTAAAATAATATATGCCCTAAGCTCGCCTCTGTTTAATATATAAATAAACAAAAACATTGCTGCCGTACAAATAATAAAATATATAATATCCTGTATACAAACCGCTATTTTGCTTTTACCGAAAAATATACGTAAAACACAGAATATATTATATAATAAACCGCAGCTGATACCAAATAACATGCTGTATAAAAAAAGCGAAAATTGAAAATAAATAGGTAGCTCCATTTTGCGCCTCATTTAAAAAGGCGCGTCAGAACACCTTCACTTTGGCGGCGTTCTCTGTTTGAATAAACCAAACTGTCAATACTGCCTTCAACAGAGACCTCGCCTGTTTCAATAGAAAGACGAACTATGTGTAAACCCGACCCCTTAAGTACCAAAGCACCGCCTTCGGTGTACATGTTTATACAATTTTCATTAAATCCGGAAACATCTAAAACACCGGAAAACATTGCATTTTGCCGGCTTTCTATAATAACGTTATTGCTTTTTGTAACATTTTTCTTTTCATCAGCCATATTTTTCACCCCTACAATTTATGTCATTAAAAGCATATGCTTTTGTTTAACATAATATTTAAGAAGCATAATATATCCTTAAAAGATAATTATGGTTCTTATAATAATGTATATGCTGAAAGGGTGAAAAATATGATTTTCTATCTTATGACTTTATACATTTCGCCTGCAGATTCTTTTGCAATATGCTCAGTAATACGCAAGACTTCAATCTTTACGGTTTTATCGCCGAATGTTACCTCGACAATATCACCGACTTTAACTTCATAAGATGGTTTAGCTATTTTATTGTTAACTTTAATTCTTGAACCGCTGCATGCTTCATTTGCGACAGTACGTCGCTTGATTATGCGCGATACTTTTAAAAATTTATCTAATCTCATAAATACATGCTCGCTTTGCGCCCCTATCGAGGAGCGCAAAGCAATAAGCAATAAATAATTATTTTACGCTGTCTTTAAGAACTCTGCCGGCCTTGAAGACAGGAACTTTTGACGCAGGTATACTGATTTTCTTACCGGGATCCTGAGGATTTCTGCCTTCTCTTGCAGCTCTTTTACGAACTTCAAAGCAACCAAAACCAACAAATTGAACTTTATCACCGTTTTTGAGAGCTTCGGTAATAGCGTCAATTGTAGCTTCGATTACAGCTGCAGTATCTTTTTTTGAAAGACCTACTTTTTCAGCTACTTCGGATACTAACATGTTCTTGTTCATTGTGTGTTTAAACTCCTTTTTTAAAAAATATTTATTAAGTTACAATAATATAACTATCACTAAAAAATTTTCACCGCTTAAATGAATATAAAGCGGTAATACTAACGCGATTATATTTCATGATCTTTTATCAGGCTTTCGCATTTATCATACAATGCCTGTTCAGCATCAATTTTATTAATACGCGCTATGTCACATACGGAACAGAGAATTTCAGAGATACATTCGGGGCTTGTCCGACCTGCCCGTATATTTTCAAGCTCTTTTTCAATTGATTTTATCGAGCTTTCAACACCAGAGGATTGTCCACTTGCCTTTTCGCACTTTTTACGTATCTTTTGCACACGCATAAGGGAAGGCATTGTTTTTGCAATATCATCAATTGCTTTGTGAAGTGTCTTCTGGTTTTTTTCTTTAAGTTTTATTTTTTCCCAGTTATCGAGAACTTCATCTGCATCGGCAACAGATAGTGAACCAAAAACATGGGGATGCCTCAGAATGAGTTTTTTGCATATGCCGTCAGCAACGTCATCTATATTAAATGAACCTTCATTCTCTGCAATTTCAGCATGAAAAACAACCTGTAAAAGAACATCCCCGAGTTCCTCACATAAAAGATCATCGTTACCGGTGTCTATTCCTTCAACAGCTTCATAAGCTTCCTCAATAAAATTATTACGGATTGTTTTATGATTCTGTTCTATATCCCAAGGACAACCTATGTCTTTTGCACGAAGGATTTTCATTATTTGCACAAGGTCTGGAAATGTATAATTTTGTTTAGTTGCTATTTTATTTATATCTAACATTTTACACTATCCTTCAGCGTTTTTCAAGAATTCTTTTTGTTTTTTTTGAATACTTGCTTAATTTCGTTAATTGTTACCAATTTCAATAAGAAAATTAGGGCAATATACACAATTCCAGCAGTTAAAATTACAAAGAATAACGCTATTTTTTGAGGCATAAACATTTCAAAAACGAACGTAAACAACTTTGCGCTCGCATAACATCCTATACCTGCTAATAAAGGCTTGATAAATACGTCTTTTGCAGAAGGTAAAAGATGTAAATTTTTATATATAAATACAAAATTCAGAATAAGCATTACTGGATATGCTATGTTTGTTGCAATAGGTGCGCCAAAGATATTTATTTGAGGGAATAAAATCAATGCAACAGTTGTAAGAGTTTTAATAATTGTTCCGACAATTATGGAAATGATCGAAAGAGTGGCTTTACCTATTGCCTGAAGAATATAACTAGTAATATTGGTTAAGCCCACAGCAACCAGAGCAAAGGAAATTACTTCTAAAAGCCGTGAGGCTTCCTCAACTCCATCCCCACTGAAAAATAAACCGATAGCGCCTTTTGAAATAGCTGATAAACCAAACGCACAAGCGAATGCAATAATTGATGAAAATTTAAGTGCGGTATCAAAATTATATTTTATTCTTGGGCTGTCTTTTTTAGCAAATGCACCTGAAATTGACGGTACAAGACTAACACCTATACTTATAATAACAAACGAAGGTAAGTTAAAAATCGTCAACGCCATGCTGCTGTATGCGCCCCATAAAAGTTGAGCTTGCTCAAGCCCCATATACGTTTTTAAAATCTGAATAACACAGGCAACGTCTATAAGCCCCATCAGGTGCACTGTTACAGAAGAAAGGACTATCGGTACAGTAATATTAAAAAAGCGCTTTAATAATACAGACCGAGGGGTTAAAGTGTCTTGTTTAAACTCACTTATACTCAAGCGATATGATTTACTGCGAAAAACATATCTCAGTATAAGATAAATCATTGAAATAACCGTACTTAGAGTTATACCGAGTATACCACCCGAAACGACAACAGGGTCAGGGGCGCCCACTACATATTTAAGATAATAAGCTATTGCAATACCTGCTCCAAGCTTTATAACAGATTCAATTACATTTGAAACTGCTGTCGGAGTCATATTGTTGTAACCTTGAAAAAAGCCTCTGAATACAGAAACTACAGCCATAAAAAATATAGCCGGGACAATTGCACGAACACAGTAAACAGTGTCCGGGCTGTTCATCCATTTTGCTATATAAGATGAAAAAATCATTCCGAGGACAGCTAATAACGCTCCTACAGATATAAATATAACCGTTACAGAGCGCATTAGTGTTTTTATGTCTCGTTGTTTGCCAACAGCCAGAGATGACGAAATCATCGCCGAAATACCCACAGGCAGCCCCGACGTTGCAACTGATAGCATAAAATTATAAACCTCAAAAGCAGAGGTGAAATGGCTCATGTTTGCAGCGCCGACCATATTGGTCAACGGTATTTTAAAAAAAATACCGATTATTTTAGCAAGAACTCCGGAAAGCGATAAAATTACCGCCCCGTAAATAAAGCCCTCGCGCTTTTTCTTTTCGGGCATTAACGCATCTCCCTAATGATAGTCTACTGTATATTTACGCTCATTCATAATATTATAGCACCTTTTTTAAAAAAAATCAATACAGTAACATGAAGAATTTATTTGGAATAAAAGGTAAAAAACAATATCTGAAGTGCAAATATCATTTATATAATATGCAAACTTTGTCGAACGATTTAGGGTAAAAACCCCTTTACAAGATAAGAAGTTGCTGCTATAATATAAACATGTTTTACATCGGTTCTTTTTTTCCGATGTTACTCCCTTCATAAACCCCATATACTCTTTTTTGCTTTGTGGCGCCGCTCAACACGGCGCCGTCTTTTTTTTATATTAAATATTAAATTTTTCTTGCTTCAAGATAATAACGTTTTTCCCAAGCATGGCCCATTGAAAATGTTTTTCGTGGCAGAACTCCGTCAAAAATGACTGTTTTAAAAAGTTCACTTTTATCCATTACAGGAAGTAAAAATCCTATATTATCAGAACTTTCTTGAACATGATGCAAAACTACATCATCACCATGTATATAATCAATTTTCCCAGTGTTAGTTTTTAAATAATAGTCAAGGAAATCCTGTAATGTTCCCACCGCCAGGTTTTTAACAGGATTCTTTATATTAACATAAAGTTTCTTATCCCCGTACAGCGTAACAAATGTTTGAGCCGCTTTTTCATCTACTTTTGTATCAAGTGTAATTAATTCGGATTTATAATACTCACAAAGAGCAGAAAGCATTTTCTCCGGATTAGTGTTAAAAACAACACGGTGGATAGGCTCAAAGACGAGGGATTTGTCGTGAAGATTAACAAGCTCAACCAGTGCATAACGGCTCTTACAAGTTTTTGCTGTTGCAAGGCTATGGTTTCCGTCACCCACAGCAAACACCAGAGGTTTTTTTCCGCTAACACCGTATTTTTCATCAAAAACATCCTGACAGGCAAGTTTATCAAGGGCTGCTAAGACCTTGTCTTTGCTATCATTATTAATGAGTGAACCTTTGATATGTCCACCATTTTTCATCATATCAAAGTCATAAATTGTTTTTGATAAACCTTCTCGGGCGGCTTCCATAACACTGTCATTGTCATCGTCTATCAAAATCATAACATGAGGAAGCTCCAGAGGGGCATTTTCACGTATCTTAACACGAGGTGGGATTCTTTCAAGCACAGTTCCTTCTGTGGCCCGTACAAGCGATTCTTCGCCGACCACAAAGGAATAATCTTCAAGATCAAGCTTTCCAACAAGACCATGCCGTGTTTTCCCATCTGAAAACAGACGCTCAATATATATAAAACTATCCTCATATTCTTCAAAGATACCGGTATCAAGATAGTTTTTCATTTCTGTATTAACATCATTTATACGTTTTTGCGTATCACCATCATCAAGATACACTTCGGGAAGAGTGATTTTCAGTGTTGAAGGAGCGTCTCCCACCAGAGATTCAACATCTTTCCAGTATTGCTTATCGGAGGTAAACTGATCACATGCAACTACACTCCACTTTGTATAATCAACATTTTTTGGTAAAAGTATATCTGCTGGGGTAAATGTTTTCATTTATGTAACCTCTTTCATATATAAGTAATTTTACTATATCTCACCTGTTTGATGTCTGTTAACCCAACAACCCATATTAACAGCCACAGGAAGACCGGCAATATGTGTCGGAGCAGTTTCAATATTGACGGCAAGAGCAGTTATATCTCCTCCGAAACCCTGTGCACCAATACCTGTAGCATTTATTCTTTCAAGCATCTCTTTTTCCAGACAAGCATAATAATTATCTTTATTCCGCTCGTCTGCACTTCTCGTAAGTGCCTTTTTTGCAAGGTAAGCAGAATATTCAAAATTTCCGCCTATACCAACGCCCACCACAACAGGCGGGCATGGGTTTGATCCTGCAACTTTTACACTTTCCACAACAAAGGATACAATATCTTCTTCTGAAGCGGCTGGAGTAAACATTTTCAACCTGCTCATATTTTCGCTGCCAAAACCTTTAGGGGCAGCTGTTATTTTTATTTTATCTCCGGTAACGACTTTTATATGTATTACGGCAGGAGTATTATCATTGGTGTTAATACGTTTTAAAGGATCTCCCACTATAGATTTACGCAGGAAGCCTTCTTCGTAAGCACGCCTTACACCTGAATTAACGGCATCCTCTAAAAGATCTCCTTCAATATGAATATCTTGTCCCATTTCAATAAAGACAACGGCCATACCTGTATCTTGACATACAGGAACGTCTATCTGTTTTGCTGCATCAATATTTTCACAAAGTCCGCAAAGTGCATCCCTACAAACAGTAGACTTTTCTTTTTCGCAGGCTTTGCGTATAAGGCCTTCAATATCACTGGGGAGAGTATAGTTTGCCTCTATAAACAGATCACGAACGAGCTCCTCAATTTGAGATGATTTTACTGTACGCATTTTTCCTCCCATAATAATTAAATTTATATGCACTTGGCAAAGAAGACTTATGAGCTATAAAACTACTCAAAGACAACCTCTGCTTTTCAGACAATATTAAAAATCCCAACTTCACTACATGACTGTAAGGCTAACCTTAAGGCGTCGGCAGCAAAGTTGTCTTTTGTTGATATTATACCATATTTTTTGCATATTTTCAATACCAATACTAATTAAAATAAAATGTTGTAATTGAATTCTTGACAAAACAGAAAGCCGGTGATATACTAAATAAAAACAGGTATATCACTTTATTATATAATGAAAGACGGTAGAGAATATATGAGAAAAACTCTTATATGCATCGGCGACAGCATTACAGAAGGTGTGGGAAGCAGTAATGCAAATATATATTCATATGTTGCACAGCTAGGGATTTTATTAGGGAGTGATTATGAAGTTGTCAATTGTGGCCGTAACGGAGCAACCCTTATGAAACCGGCTAATGGCAGCGACGATCAATACAAAAAACAATCACAGTTTAATAAAGCTATTGAAACTGCTAAAAACGCCCACAAGGAGGGATCTCAGCTGATCGTCTCAATAATGCTGGGAACAAATGATGGGGATATAGCAAGCTATGGCTTCACTGAAAGAAGCGAAGTGTATTATAACAAATATCATGATGTATTTTTGGATGAAATGTTTTTTCTCATTAATACGTTTATACAAATTTGCCCACTAACTCAATTTATCATTGCAAAGTCACCTTATTCATATGATCCAGTTAAACATAAAAATTACGGTAATCTTCATTCGGTTTGGAAGTTCCAGGAAGAAGCTGTTATTATATGTCGCGAAAAAAATATTCCAGTATTGACTTGCGATATGGCATTTGCAACATCGCCTGAGATAATCGGTAAAGATAAAGGGGTAACGGTTTTTTACGGGGATAGACTACATCCTAATGATGTAGGACATATGTATTTTGCTCACTTCTTCTATGAAGCTGTAAAAAGCATCATAGAATATATCTAAATTTATTTAAAATGGAACAAAGAACCTCCTATAGTATAACATAATTACTATAGGAGGTTTAAATATATTAAGAGAATACTTGATTTTCTTAAATAGTTACAAGTTTACTCACCGATATATTTTTTACATCTTCTGTACGTAAAGGTTATATACACAAAAAACACAAAAGCAATTACACCAAGAGAGGTAAGAATTGATTGTATAAAAATATCAGAGTTTACAGTTAGTAACGAATAATTTGAATATGCGACAGTTCCAAAAACACTGTGTACAGAGGCAACAATCAACGGAATAATAAAATAAGTTAGAATTTGCCTACTAATTGAAGCATTTGCATTTTTATTTTTAACTCCTATTTTTTTAATAATTTCATACCCTTTTTTATTTTCGGTAATTTCCGCCATTTGTTGAAGAGACAATATAGATGCACAGACAATTAACAATAGCAGCCCTATAAATAATCCGGCAAATATTATGATAGAAGCATGTTGCAAATTATAATCCCGCATATCGTTTTGTATAACAACCTTATGCCCTCCGTTATTTTCTGAAACAACTGTATAAATTTCCGAAGACAAATTCTGTGTATTTTTTTCTATAAATTTCTCATTTGTATTAATTGCTAATGAAGTACTAAAACTCATTTTATTTTGGGCGGAATCAACAACACTGTCGTCTGCAATAATTGTAACGGCATAACCGGTTAGCCCTCTTGCATCATTAACAGGCTCATTATATATTGAATTTTTGCTAATTGACAACTTATTTCCGGAGAGTATAATAGAATCTTTTATAGAAAAAGCAGGCAAAATATCATCGGAAATAATTACTCCCGCTTCATTTGAGCCGAGCTTAACATGCTCCGACCCGATCATTTCACGGCATTTATTATAATCTGACAATCTTATAACTTTAACACTCATGTTCATTGAATACTTATATTCATCTTTAAGCGAATCTATCTTATTGACATTAATAAATTCTTCAAGAAGATACTCTGAATTGTATAGTTTAAAACTATTAAAATCTTTTATACTGTATCCGTTCTCTTCAAGAATGTTTATAACTTCACTTGTAGGATCACCCGGCTCAACACCGGAAACAGAAACGGAGTAAGGTGCTGTATATTTAAGATTTTCTTCAACCCAAATTCTACTTGAAAAACCCATATTAAGCATTATCATTGTAATTGTCATAATCATTGTGATAATGCCCAGCATTATTCCGTTCTTACTTATCTTGTTGGTAATTTGTTTTAGTGTAAATAAATTTATACCTTTGTATAAAATACGCTTATTTCTACTGACGATATACGACACTACACCCGAACCCGAAATAAAAAATAAAAGGTGAGATATCATGCCTACTAACATTGCAGCAACCGTTGTTTTTTCTGATAAATCAACATTTGGGGATGACAAAGCAATATAAAAATATATGATTCCCAATACACTTAGTATAAAAACTACAAGCTGCACAAAGATATTATTTTTTATCTTTCTTTTTATAATAGATTCCCCGGATGAATTAACCATATCAATAAGTTTTGCACGAGATATTACAAAATAATTTAAAACAGCAATTAAAAGAAAAATAAGCCCGAATGTTTTTAATGTTTCTCTTATTGCAGGAAATGCAAATACTACACTTGTTTCAACAGTTTCCAAACCCAGTAAATTAACAATTAAAAGATCAAATATCCTTGAAAGCCCCACACCTATGCCTATACCAACAAAAAACGATATAATACTTATAAAAAGCGTTTCAAATAAAAGCATAAGATGAATATAAGAATATTTTGTTCCGAGTATTAAATATATTCCTATTTCTCTGCTTCGCCTCTTTAATAAAAAATTATTTGAATAAAGTGCAAGGCCGGCAACGATGAATGTTATAGGCAGTGACATTTTAGCAAGCAACATTATTATGTCTTTTGAAGCTGTTTGAGAAAATTCGTTCATAAAAGGTTGATATGGTATTAGATTAAAAATATATGATAACGACACTGCCACTGTTAAAGTTATGAAATAAATTGAATAATCGTTCAGACATTTTTTTATGTTTTTCAATGACAGTTTTAATATCATACTGAATATCCTCCTTCTAAAATTGAAACAGTATTAAGAATTTTGTTTAAATATTCTTTTTTCTCCATATTTCCCTTTTCAAGTCGTGTAAAAATTTTACCATCCCTGATAAATATTACACTTTTACAATAACTTGCTGCAAGAGCGTCATGGGTTACCATTAAAACGGTTGTGCCGTTTTCTTCATTTATTTGTGATATTGTTTGAAGAAGTATTAAAGATGATTTTGAATCAAGTGCACCAGTCGGCTCGTCGGCTAATATAAGCATAGGTTTATTTATAATTGCTCTGGCTGCTGTTGCCCTTTGCTTTTGTCCGCCCGAAACTTCATACGGATACTTCTCTAACGTGTCTGTAATACCGAATTTCTCTGAAATTTCATTAACCATTTGTTCAATTTCTTTGTAAGGAACATTGTTAATTGACAGAGAAAAGGCTATATTTTCTCTCAGTGTCAATGTATCAAGTAAATTAAAATCCTGAAAAATAAATCCAAGATTTTTTCTTCTGAAATCAGACATCTGATTTTTCTTCAATTTACAAACATCAATTCCATTGATATCCAGGCTTCCGCTTGTAGGTATATCTAAGGTAGAGAACATATTTAACAAAGTTGTTTTGCCGCTACCAGAAGCACCCATTACTGAAATAAACTCACCTTCATTTACTGTCAGACTTATCCCGTTAATTGCTTTTGTAATGTAATTTTTATTGCCGTAATACTTTTTTAAATCAACGGCTTTGATAATCTCTTTCATATCCAGCCTCCTTGTATTTTATGTTATTATTTTAACATTTCAAGGCATACTTATCAATCGATTT
>QAKR01000035.1 GCA_003343705.1 Clostridiales bacterium
CATGGAAGAACTTCCTGCACGTAAAGAAGAAGTTGAACATGCTATGGAAGAGGGAATAGAATTTAATCTTCTTTGCAATCCTACTAAAATTACAGGATATGAAAACCCTGACGATAAACGCGACCCGAAAAACGGTTTTGTTACCGGTATGGAGTGCGTTAAAATGGAGTTGGGCGAACCTGATGCTTCCGGTCGTCGCAGACCTGTTGTTATACCCGGTTCGGAATTTACAATTGATCTTGACTGTGTTATAATGTCTATCGGTACAAGCCCAAATCCGCTTATAAAATCCACAACACCCGGGCTTGAAGTTACAAAACACGGAGGGCTTATTGTTAACGAAGAAACAGGCGAAACAACAAAACAAGGTGTTTATGCCGGTGGTGATGCAGTAACAGGCGCTGCAACAGTTATTCTTGCAATGGGTGCAGGGAAAACAGCAGCAAAAGCAATTGACGAACATCTATCTAAATAATAAATTAGTGTAATCCTTTAACCATATATAACCGCAATTGCGATAAACATCAGTTTTCACAATTGCGGTAACTTTTATATAAATAATAGATTATTCAAATCTGGTATAATCCCTTTCAAAAAGCCTGTCACAAAGTTTCAGTTTCAATTCTTCATGAGGCATTTTTTCACATAGCTTGCCGCATATAAAACTTTTGCTTTTACCGGGATAGCGGGGTAGTTTATTTTCCCTTAATATATGTGAAAGCTCATTATGCCAAAGTAAGGTAAGTTGGTTTTCAACTTTACATTTTATATTTTTAACGGGTTGTCTGATTATTTCAAAAGTAACGCCGTTGCGTACATTCATAAAAACAACGCCCCAGTGATTAGGAACATGATCGGCTGCATGTATATGCCTACTCCCTACAAAAAGGTAATTAAAATCACAATATTTATCACAATTTTTTATTTGGCTTTGAAGTCTTGTGTAACTGTCACAATGGCTTTTAATTTCAATACCGATAAGCCCTTCAGGTATAACCGCAATCATATCCGCCCGGACCTTACCAATATTCTTTTCTTCTAAAAAACGCACTTTCTCGAAGAGGGTTTCGAAATATTCACAAAGAGAGTCCCGAAGCTCTGTGCTGTCTTTTCTGAATTTCCAATCGTTTTCAATCATATCTGTTCCTTTTATATAAATATTGAATGTTTATAATTTATTTGAATATTATAACATAAGTTTATCTGAGCGAAGCTCAGTGTGCGGCGATAACCGCAGGGAAAACACTTTGTGTTTTCTATAAACGATGGAAATGGAGCAGTATTTGCGGAGTTATCCGCGAACGCACGCTTTGCGTGTTTGGCAGCTTTACTGCCTTCTGCGAATATTATAACATATAAAAATCAATAAATCAATTATTTTTTGTTGCAGTGATAGTTCCAATCTTTGGTAAAATATTTATTGACTTTTATTTTTAAATAATATATAATATAAAATATATTATGGAATCTGGGAGGTATTATGAGTTATTTATCAATCCACCCTGAATATGAAAAACTGCAACAAGAAGTGAACGACCTTCGTTTAGAATTGTCTGATCTTATATTTAAAAAAGATGAGCTATTACTGCATGAATGTAAAAATATTGAAGCAGATTATATGATAAAAATAAGCTCTCTTGAATATAAAGTATTTGAGCTTCAGGTAAAGATTTTTCGCATAAAACGTAAAATCGAACTTGTACAGGCAAAAGTTAATAATCAGGAAGTAATAGTTTTACCTCTAATAGAAAATCAGTTGGATGAAGAATATAGAGAATACGAAGAAAATTTACGTTCGAAGATAAATATAATTAACAATGCGCTGCATTTGCGTCAATGCCCTACGTTTACAGATGACGAAACGGCTGAGCTTAAAAGTTTATATAAAACAGTTGTTAAAACACTTCACCCAGATTTAAATCCTAATATAACTGATGAGCAACAACAACTTTTTTTGAATGCTGTTGACGCATATGAAAACGGCGATTTAATAACTATGAAGACAATAGTTTTACTAATTGAACAAGTTGTTCCTGATGTGAATTCTGAAGACGGAATTAAACAACTTTTACATAAAAAAGAAATGCTTATACATCAAATAGCTTTTATACAATCTGATTTAGATAAAATAAAAATATCTTTCCCATATAATCAAATTGAGTTTTTAAAGGATACTACGGCTATTGAGGCCCGAAAAACCGAACTTAATGGGTTACTTGTTGAATATAAAGAATTTTATGCATATTACGAAAAACAGCTTTCTAAAATATTAGGGCAGGTGTAAGCAGTGTCGGATTTAATCAAAATAAACGGCGGAAACATTGTAAGTATTTTGAATGGTGGTTTAGGGCTGGGGAAGCCTTTTTCAGGCCAAATATATTTGATAGATGCACATATTGCCGGAACATCTCATATTGAAAATATTAACAAATTAGAACCGGGACTTCAAATAGGGGATAAGCTTAATTTTTTTCGTGAACCACAAAATGAATTCGATAAACTTGCAATTATAGTAAAAGACGAAAAAGGTAATAAAATAGGTTATGTACCTAAAGGGAAAAATGAAATACTCTCCCGGCTTATGGATGCCGGCAAATTAATATATGGAACTATACATGAAAAAGAATTTGTGGGAAATTGGTTGAAAATAACTTTAAAAATATATTTAGATGATTAAGCCGAAAGGTTTATTAGATATATAACTATTGATTTTTTAAATACAGGAGAATTTGTTTATGAAATTAATGATCGCATCCGATATACATGGTTCTGCATATTATTGCAACCTTATGCTTAAAATACTTGAAGCCGAAAACCCTGATAAACTGCTTCTTCTAGGCGATTTATTATATCACGGGCCTCGTAACGATTTACCTCGTGAATACTTACCAAAAAAGGTTATAGAGATGCTTAATTCCATTAGCTCAAAAATCTTGGCTGTACGAGGTAATTGTGAAGCCGAAGTTGATCAGATGGTTTTAAATTTCCCTGTTTTGGCTGACTATGCCATGGTTTTCGCTAATAGTAAGACTTTTTTTGCAACACATGGACATGTATATAATGAGAACAACCTACCTTCAATCGGGCAAGGAGATATTCTTTTAAACGGTCATACCCATATTCCCAAATTTATAAAACATGAAAACTATACTTTTATTAATCCGGGATCGGTGTCAATTCCTAAAGAAGATAGCCCTCACAGCATTGTTATATACGAAAACGGGAATTTTAAATGGATAGATATTGAGAAACTAAGTGAGTTTATACCTGAATAATAAGAGAAGGATACTTATATATGAAAATTCGTAATGCTCATAAAAATGATATTAATAAAATTCTTTCGATATATGAAAAAGCTCGTAATTTTATGATGCAAAACGGCAATCCTACACAGTGGGGAAACGTGTACCCCCAACCGGTAATCGTAAAAGAAGATATTGATAAAAACAGGCTTTTTGTATGTGAAGACGGTGGTGAGATATTTGCTGTTTTTATGTATATGACTGAACCTGAGCCTACATACTCCGAAATAGACGGAAATTGGTTAAATGAAGAGAAATATGCCACCATTCACAGGGTTGCAAGCGATGGGTCGCATAAAGGCGTTTTATGTAATATTATTAACTGGTGTTTTTCAAAATTTGAAAACCTCAGATGCGATACACATGAAAACAATATTCCCATGCAAAATGCATTAGAAAAGAATGGGTTTATAAGATGTGGGACTATATTTCTTATTGACGGATCATCTAGAATTGCATATCAAAAAATAATATAATTTAATATATGCAGTGGTTGTACTGATCCGATTTTTATAATCATATGATCTGTATCTTTTTTAGGCTCAAACTGTTCAAATTTTAGTTGTAGAATTTATTATTTTCCTACTTGACATAATGTTACAAATATGTTAACATATAAAGTGTTAATTATTATTCTTACGGGGGCTTGTTGGATGAAAAAACTTATGGTTTTTGTTTTATTATTTGTGTTAATGACGGGGGTGTTTTTCTCATCCGGATTTATAGCCGAATCTAAGTGTGAATGTGTTGTTAACGGGCCGGAAAAAGTTTATCAAAATGAGAAAATAACTCTTACATTTTTCTTCAATTGTGTTAATGCCGATGGATTTCAAGGCTCATTAAAATACGATAAATCTCTTCTTGTTTTAGAAAACTTCACTCAGGACATATCTGATAACTGGACTATTGAATCAGCTGAGACGGCTTCAGGTGCAAATTTTATTCTTTATGGGAAAAAGAATGATGTTTTATTTGGCAAAAGAAGGGCGTTAACTGCTGTTTTTAATGTTAAAGCTAATGCCGGATCTGCGGTTAAAGT
Source organism: Clostridiales bacterium (assembly GCA_003343705.1). GTDB lineage: Bacteria > Bacillota > Clostridia > Oscillospirales > UBA644 > QAKR01. Next base: position 4,342 of record QAKR01000035.1, read on the forward strand.
GGCTCTGGAGAATATGAAAACTACTGAAGGTGATAATAGTTATCCTGTTGCTTCAGTAGAATATACTGCAACTGTTTTGTCCTTGCCTACGCCTGATGTTGTAGGCCTTTCGTTGCTTTCAGTAACGGGTCATAAGTTGACTCCGGAATTTTCATCCTCACAATATTCGTATAATATAACTGTATCATATTTAATAGATAAATTGCAGATATCTGCAAAAGCAACCAGTAACAATGCAACAATAAACATTGAAGACGTCAGCCTCGTTGAAAATGCGGTAACCCCTGTGAAAATTACAGTTACAGAAAATAATGTTCCGGTTGTTTATACTATATACGCTTTTCGCGAACCTAATAGAGACAGACCTCTTTCATCTAATATAATGGTTATGGAATTACAGCTTTCTGACGGGTATGTTGAACCTGAATTTTCAGATGATATCTCTTTTTATACCGTTACACTTCAGAATAATATTAATGAATTCTATGTTAAACCTACACTTGCAGACCCCAATGCTTATTATACTGTTGATGGCGACGGTGAAATGAAGGTTGGGGAAAATATTGTTAAAATAACTGTGACGCCTGAAGATTTATCTGTTCAACGGGTTTTTACTTTAACCGTTACACGGCTTGATGAAAAAGTAGAAGTTACACCTTCTCAGGATGAGCCTGACTCAGGCGTTTTTCAACCGTGGCTATATGTAGTTGTTATTTTAGCCTCTGTTATTGTCATAATTCTTTTTGTGGTTATGCTCTCAATAGGAACAAGTAGAAAGAAAAATAAAAAATGATTAATATAACGGGGTTGACATCCTCCGAGGTGGAACGGTTGACGTCAGCCGGTAAGACAAATAAATTAAAAAACACATCCTCACGTTCTGTTAAAGAAATTATTAGAAGTAACATATTTACATTTTTTAACTTATTGCATATTCTTTTATTCGCCGCCCTGCTTTTGGTCGGCGCTTATAGGAATATGCTTTTTATGTTAATAATCATTATCAACAGTGCAATTGGTACGATACAGGAAATCCGTGCAAAAAGGACGATAGACAGACTTACGGTTTTAATTTCCCCCGATGCATCTGTCATACGTGACGGCAAAGAGACTGTTGTTGCCACCGATAATCTTGTTGCGGGGGATGTTGTTATATTTAAACAAGGTGCACAAATATGTGCAGATTGTGTAATTCTTGACGGCTCAGCAGAAGTTAATGAAGCTTTGTTAACAGGCGAAAGCGAACCTGTTAAAAAAAATGCAGGGGATAAACTTTTGTCAGGCAGCTTTATATCTTCCGGGCATGTAATTACAAAACTTGAAAAAGTCGGAGCACAAAGCTATGCGGCAAAACTTACTGCAGATGCAAAAAGACATAAGAAAATTAACTCTGAAATTCTAAATGCACTTAATAAAATTATTAAAATAATCGGTTTTATAATTTTACCAATCGGGATTGTTTTATTTGTAAAAGATTATTCTATTTTAGGCCAGCCTCTTACCCAAGCTGTTTCTGCAACAGTTGCAGCTCTTGTTAGTATGATTCCTGACGGGCTTTATTTGCTGACCAGTATTGCACTTGCAGTCAGTGTTATAAGGTTAGGAAAGGCAAATACTCTTGTGAGGGAAATGTATGCCATAGAACAGCTTGCCAGAGTTGACGTTTTATGTATAGATAAAACAGGCACAATCACTTCTGGGGATATGCAGATAAATGAAATCGAAAGCTTTACGACCGAATATGATATTTATAAAATTATGGCAAATATAAATAATGTTCTTACTTCGGATTCATCTACACAAATCGCACTTGAAAATTATTTCGGAAAACAGTTCGATTATGAGCTTATTCGATCTGTACCGTTTTCTTCACAACGAAAATGGCAAGGTTGCGTTTTTAAAGAAGGTTGCTTTGTTTGTGGGGCTCCGGAATTTATTTTAGAAAAAGCCGATGGGATAGAAAAATATACGCAGGAAAGTAAACGTGTCCTTGTTTTAGTAAAATGTGAACTGGATGAAGAGAAAATAATAGGTAAACCTCAAAAACTTGCGTATATAATCATTGAAGATCAACTTCGTCCTAATGTTAAGGAAACCTTTAATTTTTTTGCTGATAATAATGTAGATATAAAAGTTATTTCCGGAGATAATCCTGTAACTGTAAGTGCGATAGCTGCACGGGCAGGAATTAAAAACTCTGAGAGATATATAGATATGTCTTCTGTAGAAGAAAAAGATATAATAGATATATGTGATGAATATAATGTGTTCGGCCGAGTGAGCCCGACACAAAAAAAGTTGCTTGTTAACTGTTTAAAAAGTAAAAACCATACAGTTGCAATGACCGGAGACGGTGTTAACGATGTTCTGGCATTAAAAAGTTCAGATTGCAGTATCGCAATGGCTCAAGGAAGCGAAGCAGCACGACGGGTTTCCACACTTGTTTTAACAAACTCTGATTTCTCATCAATGCCGAATATCGTGCTTGAAGGGCGCCGTGTTATTAATAACATTCAGCGTACAGCGTCACTTTTTTTAGTAAAGACAATCTTTTCTGCAGCTTTATCTGTTTTATTATTGTTTTTACCTATGTCATATCCGTTACAGCCTATACAAGTTACATTGTTCGGATCTCTTACAATCGGGATACCTGCATTTTTCCTTGCGCTACGTTCAAATAAAAATCTTGTAAAAGGGAATTTTTTAAAGAATGTTATGTTAAAAGCTTTGCCATCAGGAATATGTGTTGTTTTAGGTATTATGACAATGCTTGTTTACAATGTTTTTTTTCCTGTTTCGGATATGGTTTTGGGAACAATGTCCACATTGTTTATTTCCTTCATCGGATTTTTAACACTGTTTAAAGTATGTCTACCGTTTGATAAACGTAATATAGTTATGTTTGGGCTTTTATTAAGTGCCTTTGTTTTTTGTATAACATTATTAAAAAAGGTTTTTTATCTTGTTTCAATACCTGTAATACCGTTTTTATTACTGTTGGCACTTATGGCGGTATCTGTTCCGCTTTGGCTGTTTATTTCAAATCTTATAAGGGAGAAGAAAAAATAATGAGTTTTATTGATTTTCAAAATGTCAGTAAAATATATAAAATGGGCGATGTTGAAATCTGTGCAGTAGATGAGATATCGTTCAATATTGAAAAAGGAGAATTTTGTGTTATAGTAGGTCCGTCAGGGGCAGGTAAAACAACGGTTCTTAATATTCTCGGAGGGATGGATACTTGCAGCCGAGGCTCAGTTATTATAGACGGTGTTACAATTTCTGAATACACATTAAAGCAGTTGACAACATATCGCAGATACGATGTTGGTTTTGTTTTCCAATTTTATAACCTTGTACAAACTCTTACTGCAGAAGAAAACGTAGAACTAGCATCTCAAATCTGTAAAAACCCACTTGATGCTAAATCCGTACTGGAAGAAGTTGGGCTGGCTGAGAGAATTGGAAACTTTCCGTCTCAGCTTTCAGGCGGAGAGCAGCAACGTGTGGCTATTGCTCGTGCTCTTGCAAAAAATCCGAAACTTCTTTTATGTGATGAGCCTACCGGGGCGTTAGACTACAACACAGGTAAACAGATCCTTAAACTTTTACAGGATACTTGCCGTAAAACAGGTACGACTGTTATTGTTATAACTCACAATCAGGCTCTGACCGCTATGGCGGACAGAGTTATTCGTATTAAAAATGGAAAAGTTCGAGAGATGATAGTTAATAAAGACCCTATGGATATCGATAAGATTGAGTGGTAAATTAAATGAAATCAGCATTTTTAAAAGATATATTTAAAGAAATTAAACATACATTCAACCGCTTTATAGCAATCCTTGCGATAGTTGCTTTGGGTGTTGGATTTATTGCAGGGCTTAAGGCAACCGCCCCCACAATGAAGAATTCTGCAGATTTATATTTTGATTCTCATAATTTTATGGATGTATATTTTTTATCAACTTTCGGGTTTACACAAGATGATGTTGCAGCTCTTGAAAAACAAAATAATATAGAAAAAGTATATGCTACATATACTCTTGATGCGCTTTTTACACGTGAAAAGGGAACTACTCCTATAAAAATAATGGCATATTCCGAAAATCAGTCTTTAAATCAGCCCGAATTATTAGAAGGGCGTATGCCGTCGGCTGCAAATGAGTGTGTTGTTGACAGCCGAATGACTTACAGTGAAGATATTGCAATAGGCAAAACGCTTTCGTTATCTAACGAAAACACAAG
>QAKR01000017.1 GCA_003343705.1 Clostridiales bacterium
GTACTTGGGTATTATAGCATATTTTTTGCCAAAAATCAAGTATTTTTTTATAAGGACACATATTTTTCATTTTTCTACAGGTTTGTTATACATTGAAAGAATTTTTTCACTTATCATTTTTGACGCATTAGCTTGAACAGCGGATTTAATTGAAAGCTTTTGCAGGAATTCAACTGCGTCACCGTCGTATGCTTTTGCCTCACGGTATGCCGTTAATAGAATTTGTTTTGTCGTCCGTTCAAACATAATGCTGAATTGATTGAATACATCACTGATAGGGTATAATTTTAATTGTAAGTCTATATTTAGTTTAATCATTGCAATCGGCATAACCGGTTTCATAAGACATACCATCAGCAGATAAGCAATATGTTTTCTGGAATATTTCTTTTTAACAGGCGGGGGAATAATGCCGAGTTTTACATAATTATTAATTATTGAAGATGTAATTATCTTTCCGTTTGTACTTTCAGAATAAATTCCGAGATATGCATCCAAAAGCGAAAGAACCTGATCCATGTAAAGGTCTATCAAAGGCAGGTTTTCCCATCTGGGTAAGCTGTATTTACCTAAATTGATACCCCATTCTTTAACTTGTTCAAAAATATCTTGCTGCACTATACATCACCCGGTCTTTTTAATTAATAATTATATTATATCATTTAAAATTTCTTTTGAAAAGAGTTAATGTTGAAATGTAATTATAAGTTCATACATTTCATACAAACATCTACTTGACATGGTATTATGTGCGTGATATAATAGTTTTGAAAACAAGATAGGAGAATATTAGAAATGAATTTTGAGATAGTAACCGATTCATCCTGCAATCTTACGAATGCACTGATAAAAGAATTAGGACTTCATATTATGTCACTAACTTACCGTTTTGGAGACGAAGTTTATAAGACATTTGAAGAAGATAAAGAAACTGACATGAAAAGCTTTTATGCACGTCTGAGAAATGGTGAAACAGCTACTACTTCACTTGCTACTTATGAAAGCTTTGAAAAAGTTGCGATTCCTTTGCTTGAAAGTGGTAAAGATATTTTATATATAGGATTTTCCTCCGGGCTTTCCGGGACATATCAGGTGACATCTTTGGCATGTAATGACTTGAAAGAAAAATATCCGGACAGAAAAATTATTGCTGTTGATACTCTTGCTGCATCCCTTGGTGAAGGTCTTTTGGTTTATAAAGCAGCAAAGTTACGTCTTGAAGGAAAGACAATTGATGAGTGCGCAGAATTTCTTGAGAATACAAAGTTTCATTTATGCCACTGGTTTACTGTTAACGATTTGTTCTTTCTCAAAAAAGGCGGAAGAGTTTCCGGATCCACAGCGCTAATTGGAACTTTGTTGAATATTAAACCTGTAATGCATATGGATAATGAAGGCCACTTAATTGTTAAAGGTAAGGTTAGAGGTAGAAAAGCATCTCTTGACGCCCTTGTAGCTAAAGCAGGTGAGCTTGGTGAAGATTTATCTTCTCAAACAGTTTTCATTTCACACGGTGACTGTATAGAAGATGCAGAATATGTTCGTGATCAAATGATAAAAAAATATGGAGTGAAGGAAAAGATACTTATAAATTATGTGGATTGTGTTATAGGTGCTCACTCCGGGCCGGGGACAGTTGCACTGTTCTTCGTAGGAAAGGAAAGATAAAAAAATGAAAGCATATATTTTCGGCGACAGTATTATGCGCGGTGTAATGCTTGATGAAAAAGAAAACAAGTATTGTACTATTTCCGAAAATAATTTTAATAATATTAGTGATGAGTTTTCATTGGAGTTGAATAATAAGTCTCGCTTTGGTTCCACATTACCTAAGGGTGTTGATCTTATTGATAAAACACTTGAAAAAGGTCTTAAGTGTGATTATGCATTGGTTGAGTTCGGCGGAAATGATTGTTCTTATAACTGGAATGAAGTTTCAGCAGCACCGGACAAAGACCATAATCCACTAACTCCGTTAGATACTTTTAAAAATCTATATATAGAAACAATTAAAAAGCTTAGAAAATATAATATAATTCCTGTTCTGATGACTCTGCCTCCCATAAATGCAGAAGCTTATGTTGACTGGGTAAGCAGGGGCGGCAATTCAAGAGAAAACATAGTTCTATGGCTTGGTGATGAGTTTATGATGTATCGTTGGCATGAGCTGTATTCCAATATGATTTCTAAAATAGCGGTGGAAACAAAGTCCCTTTGTATTGATGTTCGTTCAAATTTTTTAGAGAGGCATGATTTTAAAAGCCTTCTCTGCAGAGACGGTATACATCCAAACGAACAAGGCCATTCTATTATAAAAGATGCTTTTAAAGGTTTTTTAAAACAAGAGCTTTAAACTATTGACAAACAAATCCTGTCGTGATATAATTTTATTATATTATGGCAGGATTATATTATATAGGAAAATTTATAAATGACAAATAATTTAAAAATTAAAAATAGACTTACATCCGGTGTTAAACGTTACATTTCCGATTTAGACAAGCTCCTTATAAGTATTGTAGGAATTTTACTTATAATGGGTCTGTTTGCAATTAACAGCGCAACAAAAGGCAGCGATATTAATCAACGTTCTATGCAGATACAAATTATTGCTATCTTTTTAGGTTTTATAGCAATGATAGTTGTTTCAAAAATAGATTATGAGCTCCTTTCCGGATTATCAATATACATTGTAATAGCATCGTTTATAGTTTTATTATTAACAGCTTTATTTGCACCTGAAATTAAGGGGAATAATAACTGGATTATTATAGGCCCAATAAGTATTCAGCCGTCAGAGTTTACAAAACTGTGTTTTGCTGTTACAATGTCTTCTCATCTTGCTATGCTCGGTGATGATATGAATAAGCTTAGAAATGTATTAGCAGTATCTGTGCATTTTTTGTTTTATTTCGTACCTATTGTTTTACAGGGGGACATTGGTTCATCAATAATATATATAGGTATGTTTGCTGTTATACTTTTTGTAGCCGGAATTAAATACAGATATCTGCTTGTCGGATTTGTTGGTTTAATTGCTGTAGCTCCAATTGTTTGGAGCTTTTTAAAAACATACCAGAAAGAAAGAATTATTTACGGGTTCTTCCCTGAAAAAGATCCTCTTGTAAGAGGATATCAGCCTTTGGCTTCTCGTATGGCGATTGGTTCAGGTCAGCTTTTCGGGATGGGCTATGAGCAGGGGATACAGTCTCAGAATGACTTATTGCCGGAAAATCATACGGATTTTATTTATTCTGTTGTTGGGGAAGAGTGGGGCTTTATAGGTTGCCTTATTGTAATGTCTCTAATTGTATTTGTAATTGTCCTTATAATTCGCAATGCTCTAAGGGCTAAGGATAAACAAGGGTTTCTGATTTGTATGACAGTTGCCTCAATGATAATGTTTCAAAGTGCCATTAATATTGGTATGTGTATAGGCGTTTCTCCTGTTATAGGCGTAACATTACCGTTTTTCAGCTACGGGGGCTCATCTGTACTAAGTATGCTTATGGCAATAGGGCTTGTTCAATCTGTTTGTGTTAAACCAGAAAAAGCTCTTAAATTTAAGTTAAAATAATATGATAGGAGATTATTTAATAATCTCCTATTACTTTCATAAAATTAAATAAAGAAGTCTTTAATAAAAAATATGCATTGCAACTGTCAGTTGCTTATTTTTAAAGCTAAGTTGGTAGTATGCAACCGGTTTATGTGATATAATTTTACTAACAAAAGCCGAAGATAACGGCTGAAACGGAGGATATATATGATTATAGCAGATAAGATTTTGTCTTTGAGAAAAACGAATGGGATGTCACAGGAGGAATTGGCCGAAAAACTGAATGTTTCAAGGCAGTCTGTGTCTAAATGGGAAAGCGCTGCTGCTGTTCCGGATGTTTCTAAAATATTGGAAATGTCCAAAATATTCGGAGTTACAACTGATTACTTATTAAAAGAAGATCTTTCAGTTGCTGAATACACAGGTGAAGATTATAAAAAAACAGCAAAAGTTTCAATACAGGAAGCTAATAATTTCATGGATGCAATTAAGAAGAATAGTAAGTGGGTTGCATTAGGTGTAATGTTATGTATATGTTCGCCTATTATTTTAATTATTTTAGGCGGTATGAATGGTTCAGGTTATAATATAACTGAAGCTTTAGCAGGAGGCGTTGGTCTGGCTGTTTTATTTATAATGATTGCAGCTGCGGTTGTTATATTCATCATAAACGATTCAAGAATATCTCAATACAAATATATTAAAAACGGAGAATTTGAGCTGGATTTCGGTGTAGAAGGTATTATAAAAGAACATAAGAGAAATTACGAAAAAAAATACACGTTATTTATCACGGTAGGGGTTGTATTGTGTATATTATGTGCATTACCGCTTATCCTTGCAGGCGTTTTTATGGGCGAAGATGCGGTTATGATATTTATATCATTAACAGCGTTGATACTATTCTGTGTTGCTGTTGCTGTTTTTTTATTTATAATCTCGGGTTCTGTAATGGAAGGATATAATCAACTTCTGCGCTATGGTGAATTTGCTCCTGAAAACACTAAGAATAGGGAAATGAGCCAACGAATCGGCGGAATATACTGGCCTATTGCTGTTGTTGTTTATTTAGCTTGGAGTTTTATAACTAATGATTGGCATATTACATGGGTTGTTTGGCCTGTTGCAGGTATAATTTTCGGTGGTATATGTGCGTTTTTAGGGCATTCGTCGGATAAATAAAAAATTTGTAGTTATAATTTCGGAGGAGTTTGTTTTGAAGGTTCTTGTAAGCGCTTGTTTGTTAGGTGAGAACTGTAAATATAACGGTGGTAATAATTATAATCAAAAAGTAGTTTCATTTTTATCTGATAAAGAAATTATACCTATTTGCCCTGAAGTATTAGCCGGGCTCGGAACTCCTCGAAACTGTGCAGAAATTTTAAATGGCAACGTAATTGATAATAAAGGAAATAATGTAGACTTTCAATTTAAAAAAGGCGTTGAATTAGCCCTTGAAAAGATTAAAGACGAAAAAATAGACTTAGTTATTTTACAGTCAAGAAGCCCAAGCTGCGGAGTTAATCAAATATACGACGGCAGTTTTTCCGGTAAACTTATAAAAGGGCAGGGGCTGTTTGCAAAAGAACTTATTAAAAGAGGATTTAAAGTACTTGATTGTGATGAAATTATATAAATAGTTAATATAAAAAAATCCCGCCGGTTTACCGGCGGGATTTTTTTTAAAGCTTTAAAAGATCTTCAAGAACTTTTTCTGTGTTTTCAAGCGTCTTTTGATAACCTTCTCGTTTTTGTTTTTCGGCATCAATGACGTTTTGCGGAGCTTTTGCAACAAAGCCTTCGTTTGAAAGCTTTTTGTTAACTCGTTCAATCTCGCTGTTAAGGCGGTCGATTTCCTTTTGAAGGCGCGCTTTCTCTTTTTCAATGTCTATAAGTTCACCCATAGGCATATATGCTTTTGCATCTGCAGTAATAGCACCTACTTTACCTTCTGTAGTGTCTATTTTCCCTATAACAATTTCAGAAGCCGAGGCAAGACGCTGTATAAATGCTGTACCGTCTTTGTAAGTCTCCTCGTTTTCGGTCTCTATTAGCAGCGTTGTTTTCTTTGAAGCGGGAACATCCATTTCTTTGCGTACACGGCGGATTTCCTTAATAAGAGCCATGACATTTTCCATTTCTTTTCCGGCTTTATCAAATACAAGTTCTTCTGAAAATTCGGGGTAGTTTGCTATTATTAATGCATCGCCGTCATGGGGAAGGCTCTGCCATATTTCTTCCGTCACATAAGGCATAAACGGATGAAGAAGAGCTAAAGTGTTTGTTAGAACATAACAAAGTACCTGTTGTGCGGAAATATTTGTTGCTTTGTCTGTATTTGTTTCGAAAAGGCGAGGCTTGATAAGCTCAATATACCAGTCGCATAATTTATCCCAAATAAAGTCATATAGTTTTTGAGCCGCAACGCCAAGCTCAAATTTATCAAGGTTTTCTCGAATCTCTTTAACAGCTTTATTATATTCGTTTAATATCCATTTATCTTCAATTTCAAGTTTTTCGGGAAGTTCAACCTTATCAATTGTAAGATATGTTTTTGCGAATCTGGCAGCGTTCCAGATTTTATTTGCGAAGTTACGTGCTGCAAGAACTTCTTCGATATAAAAACGCATATCATTTCCAGGGCTGTTTCCTGTAACGAGCATAAACCTAAGCGCGTCTGCACCGTAATCTTTAATTATATCAAGAGGATCAATGCCGTTTCCTAGAGATTTAGAGAACTTACGGCCCTGTGAGTCTCTTATAAGACCATGTATTAAAACTGTATCAAAAGGCTCTTTCCCGGTGTGTTCAATTCCTGAGAAAATCATTCTGGCAACCCAGAAGGGGATTATATCATAACCTGTAACAAGGACGTTAGTCGGGTAGAAATACTCAAGATCTGCTGTATTTTCAGGCCAGCCGAGAGTTGAGAACGGCCAAAGGGCAGAAGAGAACCATGTATCTAAAACATCTTCATCTTGATGCATGGAAGCACCGCATTTCGGGCAAACTTTAACTTCATCTTTGGAAACAACCATTTCACCGCATGCATCACAGTAATATGCAGGAATTTGATGTCCCCACCAAAGTTGACGGGAAATGCACCAGTCTCGTATGTTTTCCATCCAATGTAAATAAGAGTTTGCATATCTGTCAGGAACAAATTTTATTGATCCGTTTTTAACTGCCTCTATTGCAGGTTGTGCAAGAGGTTTCATTTTAACAAACCATTGTTCGGAAGCAAGAGGTTCGACTGTTGTTTTGCAACGGTAGCATGTTCCAACATTGTGATCATGGGGTTCTATTTTTTCAATAAGGCCAAGTGCTTTTAAATCCTCAATCATTATTTTTCTGGCTTCATAACGATCAAGTCCTTTGTATTTACCGCCGTTTTCGTTAATTTTAGCTTCATTGTCAAGGACAATTATTTCCTCAAGGTTATGACGCTTACCGACTTCAAAGTCGTTGGGGTCATGTGCAGGAGTGATTTTAACGCAGCCTGTACCGAACTCTTTGTCGACATAATCGTCTTCAATAACAGGTATTTCACGTCCTACAAGCGGAAGAACAAGTGTTTTACCTATTAAGTGACGGTATCTTTTATCTTCAGGGTTTACTGCAACAGCAGTGTCTCCCAGCATTGTTTCCGGCCGTGTAGTTGCAACGATAACATATTCATCGCTGTCTTTGACAGGGTAACGAATGTGCCAGAAAAAGCCGCCTTGCTCTTCGTACTCAACCTCAGCATCTGAAAGTGCTGTTTTGCAATGGGGGCAGTAGTTTATAATTCTTGAACCTTTATAAATAAGCCCTTTGTTGTAAAGGTTTACAAAAACTTCTTTAACGGCTTTAGAGCAGCCTTCATCCATCGTGAATCGTTCACGTTCCCAATCACAGGAAGAACCCAGCTTTTTAAGCTGATTTATAATACGTGAGCCGTATTGTTCTTTCCATTCCCATACACGCTCAAGAAATGCATCTCTACCTAAATCGTATCTTGTTTTATGTTCTTTTTCGCGCAGCTCAGCTTCAACTTTAATTTGTGTAGCAATACCTGCATGATCTGTTCCGGGTAACCATAAAGCGGAATATCCGCACATTCTTTTGTATCTAATCAGTATATCCTGAAGTGTTTCGTCAAAAGCATGGCCCATATGAAGCTGGCCTGTGACGTTCGGCGGCGGAATTACTATTGTAAAAGGTTTTTTCGATTTATCAATCTCTGCATGAAAATAATTGTTTTTCATCCAGAAGTCGTAAATTTTATCTTCGACATTTTGCGGAGAGTATGTTTTTTCGAGCTCAGTTGACATAAAGGACGGTCCTTTCAGAAAATATTATCTTTAATTATATCAAATATAGTATATTTTGTCAAGTATTCAGGCTTAAATACACTATTTAGTCAATAGGTTGTATTTAATAATTACCCTTTTACATTAGGATAAAAATACGGTACATCCTTCTTTTTAAATCGAAATAAAATAATAACGGACATAATAGCAGCCATTAATGATGTTAAAGGTAAATTAAGCCAAAGCCCCTGAAGGCCCATAAAACTGAGGGAGAATATAAAAATAACTGGGAAAATAAAAGCCATTGAAACAGAAATAATAGTTGCATAACCTGCTTTCCCAACAGCAGACATATAGCTTTGAGTTGCAAATGAAATCCAGCGTGTAAGATATGCAAATGCAAATATAGATAGAGCATTAACTGCCATTGTTACTAAGGCAGTATCTTCAGCCCGCACAAAAATATCAACAATTGATGTTTTAGCTAAAAGCATACCGATAGTCATTAATAAAGACAATACAGCACATACACTAAAACATATTCTTTCAATTGACTTAATTCGATTATAATTATTTGCACCCCAGTTATAACCTACTGCCGGTTGAAGAGAATCGCAAAGCCCGTAAAGTATAGGTTGTACGAAACTATCTGCATACATGAGAACACCGTAAGTAGATATTGCAGCAGTTCCGCCCATACGGAGTAAAAAAACATTCATTACAACAGAAGTTATTCTACCTGCAACATTGTTTAAAAAGCTGGGACAACCGTTTGAAAGTATGATTTTAAATGTTGCTTTACTGATTTTAGGCTTTGAGAAACGAAGATGCATTTTCCCTCGAAGAAAAGGTATGAATGCAATAACTGTGCATGTGGACATCCCTAAACATGTTGCAAGGGCTGCACCCCAGATCCCGAACTTGAACACAAAAAGAAAAAGAAATTCAAGTAAAGCACTTCCTACAGACATAAGAATATTAAGAAACATACTGAATCGAACTTTCCCACATATTCTTAAATAGTTATCAACAGCAAACACTATCGTGGTAAAAGGTGAGCATATTGCATAAACCTGCATATATTGAGTAGCCATTAAAATAAGATGTTCATCTGCCCCCATTAGCCTTAAAAGATCATCTGTGAAAATAAATAAAACAGCACCCAATATAACGGCTGTTACAACAATCATTAGGCAAGCGCTTGAAAAAATATTACTTGCAGTTTTATCGTCTTTTTCACCTAATTTTATTGCAATCGGAACTGCTGATCCTACGCCGATCAGATCTGCAATCGAAAAGTTAATAATAACAAACGGCATTACTAAATTAAGTGCGGCAAACGCATCGGAGCCTAATATTTGCCCAACAAACGCTCCGTCAATAATTATATAAAGAGATGACACCAGCATGCTGATGACCCCCGGAATTGTTACAATTGTAAATAATTTAGCAGGTGATGTTTTTCCAAATAAAGTTTTATGATCCATGTATTTCTCCTTCCTTTATAAAACTTCATAACTTTAACTATTAAAGCATATCATTATTTGCTTTTTATAAAGGTTTCTGTTTCTTCTCTAAGTATTTTTACATATTCACGGCAGCTACTTAATAATGCAGCCCTTGTTTCCGAAGATAGTTGTTCAAAAATATGTTGTTCAATTTTGAATATAATATCTATATTGTTTTTTGCATATTCAACCCCTTTTTTTGTAAGTGTAAGAATTTTACTTCTCTTATCATCGGTTGATGTGGACAAGGTTATCATTCCGGTAGTTTCAAGCTTTTTTACTTCATTGTTTACGGTCTGTTTTCCCATTGCCCATCTTTCGTAAATTTTTGTTTGAGTGCAAGGCCCTTCATCTCTTAATGTGTATAGGATCCAAAAAGCAGCATCGGATATACCGCCTGCTTTAGCAAATTCACCATAAAGTGAATCCATCTCTTTTATGAGCTCGTTAAATCGATTTAGTTGTTCTCTGGGATCATTCACAACTCAACACTCCTTATTTAGTCCCAAAATGGACTAAATAAGTATAGCAGAAAAAACAGTATTTGTCAATAAATATTTTCTAAATAAAAAATTGAAATATTTATGGATGAATAACGCAAAACTATATTATTGACATTAATAGATTAATTTGTTATAATATAAAAACTAATATTTGAAAGGCTTTACAAATGGATATAAATACATTTATAGACACATATCTTACAAAAATACAAAAACCTGCTCATTATTCGGGCGGTGAATATGGTGCAGTTATAAAAGAAGATGTTGATGTACGTTTTGCTTTTTGTTTCCCTGACACTTATGATATAGGAATGTCTCATCTTGGGATGAAAATACTTTATCATATGATGAACGATATGGAAATGGTAGCTTGTGAACGTGTTTTCACTCCTAATGTTGATATGGAGCAGGCAATGCGTGAAAATGATGTTCCGCTATATTCTCTTGAAACAAGAAAACCGGTTGGTGAGTTTGATTTTGTTGGGTTTACTCTGCAATATGAGCTTTCATATACAAATATTTTAACGATGCTTGACCTTGCAAAAATTCCGCTTTTGGCAACAGACAGAAAAAATGAAAATCCTATAGTTATATGCGGAGGACCTTGTGCCTGTAATCCAGAACCCCTTGCAGATTTTGTGGATATTTTCTTTATTGGTGAGGGAGAAGAATTTTATACACCGCTTTTTGATCTTTATCGTAAACATAAGGGCGATCGTGAAGCGTTTCTGAAAGCAGCTTCAGAACTTGAGTGTATGTATGTTCCTGCTTATCATGATAAAAATCGTAAAGTAACAAGGGCAATAATTAAAGATATAGATAAAGTTTATTATCCCAAAGATTTTGTCGTGCCATGCGCAGAGATTGTTCATGACAGGATAATGCTTGAAATAATGCGTGGCTGTATTAGAGGATGTAGGTTTTGTCAGGCGGGGATGATATATCGTCCGTATCGCCAAAAAAGCCCGGAAACTCTTGTAAAACAAGCCATAGAGCTTTGTAAAAATACAGGGTATGACGAAATCTCGTTAACTTCACTTTCAACATCGGATTTTGAAAAGCTACCGGAGCTTGCGGACAGTCTTTTGGAATATTGTTTACCACAGCAGATAAATCTTTCATTGCCATCACTTCGTGTGGACAACTTTACAAAAGAAATTCTTGAAAAAACACAAGCTGTGCGTAAAAGCGGGCTTACATTCGCCCCTGAAGCGGGGACTCAACGCCTTCGTGACGTTATAAACAAAAACGTAACAGAAGAAGATATAATGAATACTTGCCGTATTGCCTTTGAAAGCGGAACATCAGCAGTTAAGCTTTATTTTATGATAGGTTTACCTACTGAAACAGATGAAGATATTGCAGGAATTGCACATACAGCCGAAAGGATACTTCATCTTTTTGCAACTATGCCGGAAACAAAAGGCCGAGGTTTGCAAATAACCATAAGTCTTTCGACTTTTGTACCAAAACCTTTTACTCCTTTCCAGTGGGAGCCTCAAATCACACTAGAAGAAATTGAGCGTAAACAAAAATACCTGTTAAGCCTTATAAAAACACGTAAGATAAAGTTGAATTATCATGACGGTACAAAAAGTGTACTTGAAGGTGTATTTGCAAGAGGCGACCGCCGTTTGGGTAAAGCTCTTTTACTTGCTTGGCAAAAAGGTTGTAAGCTTGACGGTTGGGATAATCATTTTAAATTTGATACATGGATGGAGTCAATAAAAGAAGCAGGGCTTACGCCTGAGGAATACGCAAACAGGCAGCGTGATTTTGATGAAGAACTTCCTTGGGATGTTATTAATATCGGTGTAACAAAAGAATTTTTAATTCGTGAATGTAAAAAAGCATACAAAGCAAAAACAACCCCTAATTGTAAAGAGCAATGCTCCGGTTGCGGGGTAAATAAGCTGTGTAAGGGGGATGTTTGCAATGCGTATTAAATTTTCAAAAACAGACGGGGCGCGCTTTATATCACATCTTGATTTAATGCGAACGGCAACAAGGGCTTTAAAAAGAGCTAATGTTCCTGTCTATTACACACAGGGTTTTAATCCTCATCCTTATCTTGTTTTTTCTCCGCCGCTTTCCCTTGGAGTTATAAGCAGATGCGAGCTTTTGGACATTCGGCTTGAAAATCCACTTTTACCTGAAGAATTGCAAAAAATGCTTGACGGAGCATTTCCTGCCGGGATAAATGTATTGGACGTTTACGAGCAAGAACATTCTTTTAATGAAATAACATACGCACGTTATAAACTAACGTTTTCAGAGACTTTAACAGATAAATTTAACGAATTTATCTCTCAACCTCAGATAACAGTTGAAAGACGTGCTAAAAAAGGCCGTATAGTTCAAGTCGATCTTAAAGCTGAGGTCGAAATCGAAAATATTAAAAAAGGCAAGATCGATTTTATATTGCCATGCGGTAATGAAAAGAATATAAGTGTCAACCTTTTTTCTGAAGCGTTTCGATTGTTTGCAAAAGCAGGGGATATGCCTGTTTTGGTTGAACGACTTGATTTTCTTGATAAAGATAAAAATATTTTTAAATAAAATTTTAATATGAATATAAAAAAACTCCTATAGTATAATATAAAATACCATAGGAGTTTTCTCAATTTTAAAATTTGAAATATAGTCTTTAGAAATTATTTATCATTATTTTTTTTGCTTCTGCCAGTTAATTTATTAAGCAAATACATGGAAAGTATTATTACACCTGTTACAATGAAAATACCGAGCATGCCTTTTGCCATTACTGGTAATGTGTATAATAAAGCTTCAATATTCATATTTCTTCACCTTAACCTATCAGATTTAATATCAATCCGCCTGCAATAACTGAAGCGATCTGGCCTGAAACATTTACACCAACTGAGTGCATCAGTAAGAAGTTTTGATTATCTTCTTTAAGCCCCATTTTGTGAACTACACGTGCAGACATCGGAAATGCAGATATACCTGCAGCCCCAATCATCGGATTGATCTTTTTTCCGCCTTTCAAGAACAAGTTTAAGAACTTAGCAAACAATACGCCACCGGCAGTATCAAATATAAATGCAATAAGACCCAAGCCTATTATCATCATTGTTTCAAGGGTTAGAAAAGCTTCTGCCTGCATCTTTGTCGCAATGGTAAGTCCCAAAAACAGTGTTACCAGATTTGACAGAACTTTCTGTGCTGTTTCAGACAGAGAATCAAGAACTCCACACTCACGTACAAGATTTCCGAACATTAAAAATCCTATTAATGCCACACTTCGTGGTGAAACAATTCCTGTTATTGCTGTAATAATAATCGGGAAAAGAATTCTTGTTGTTTTTGAAATGGATTTACCTCTATAAGGCATACGAATTAAACGTTCTTTTTTTGTTGTTAATAAACGGATTACCGGAGGCTGTACCAAAGGAACAAGAGCCATATATGAATATGCAGCTACCATAATGGCACCGATGTACTTTGAGTCGAAGAAATTAGCAACAAATATAGATGTAGGGCCATCAGCTGCGCCGATTATTGCAATTGAAGCAGCATCTTTTATATCAAAGCCTAAAAATGCAGCAAGACTAAGTGTGAAAAAGATTCCGAATTGTGCAGCAGCACCGAAAATCATTAATTTAGGGTTTGACAGTAAAGGTCCGAAATCGATCATCGCACCGATACCCACAAAGAGAAGTAAAGGAAAGAGTTCGTTAGCAATACCGGAATTAAAGAGAACGTCGATAACGCCTATTTCCGAAACGCCGTCGTAAATCTGTGTTACCGCACCAGATAACGGAAGGTTTACAAGAATAGCACCAAATCCCATAGGAAGCAGTAAGGTTGGTTCCATGTCTTTTTTAATCGCCAAATAAATTAAAAGTCCGCCTATTGCCCACATAACAACTTGCTGCCAAGTTATGTTAGCAACGTTAAAAAATAGTTCTGACAAAATGATTCCCCCTGAATTTTTAATAAAAAATAAAAAAAGACTATTATCATAACAAATCTTTATGATAAAAGTCTTGCATTTTCATCCTCAAGCGGGTCAATGACCGTAATGTCGCCGGAGAAACGATAAATCGTTTGCTACTCCCTTTTAACAATATACAACTGTTTTGTTACTACAACTTATAATTCCGCAACGTTTTTTATTATACTATTTTTCTTACTAAAAGTCAATACTTTTTTTCTAACAAATTCTTTATTTGTTAAATTTTTGATGATAACAATATTTTTAGTTATTAACAAAACTAATTATAATAAAAAGATGAAAAAAGAGTAAGTTACAGCTTAGTTTAGAGTGATATTGAATTTAAATAATAGAGGCTACAATTCTTTATAAAATTATTTTTAATTCATAGCATATTGTAACCTGATCTATATGCTTTAACAAAATGACATAAATAATTTTAAATGCCCTCTTTACAAAATATTTAATTTGTGGTATACTGTTTTAAAAAGTCAGTCGCAATCACCTGACTTGAACCGATGGCAAAATACGCGGTTCGAAACGATTGCCGTAAAAGTTATACATAACGGCGGTTAGTAAAATACGGAGTTGATAAAATTGAAAAAAAGTTTAAGAGCCCTGACATTCGGGGCTGTAGTTGCTGCACTTTATGCGGTTTTAACAATAGCATTCGGCTTTATGAGTTATGGACCTGTGCAGTTTCGTATTTCCGAAGCACTGACAATCTTACCGTTCTTTTCTCCTGTATCTGTTGCAGGACTTACAGTCGGTTGTCTTTTAGCAAATATCTTTAGCCCTATATCATGGCTTGACATGGTTGTGGGTACAGGAGCAACCTTAATAGGTGCAGCCGGGACACTTTTTTGTAGAAATAAAAATTTATGGTATCTCGCACCGTTGCCCCCGATAATTTCTAACACGGTTATTATTGGATTGCTTTTAACCTGGCAGGAATTAAACTCTTTTGAATCCGGCGCATTCTTCTTTAACGCGGCAACTATTTTTATAGGTGAGGCTGTTTGTTGTTACGGCCTTGGCTTACCGCTTCTTTTTCTTATAAGAAATAAACTTACTAAATACGTAATATAAATTCTGAGGTGTATATATATGAAACAAGTTAAAAAAGGTATTATTCTTGCAGCAGGTATGGGCACAAGAATGCTTCCTGCCACAAAATCCGTTCCTAAAGAACTTTTCCCGATAGTTGACAAACCGGCTATTCAATATTTAGTTGAAGAGCTTGTCGCAAGCGGAATCGAAGATATAATGATTGTTATTTCCCGCGGTAAAACCCTAATCGAAGACCATTTTGATAAATCACCTGAGCTTGAAGAAAAGCTTGAAAATGGTGGTAAAAGTAAAGAAGCTTTGCTTGAAGAAGTTCGTAAAATATCTGATATGGCAAATATTATTTATGTTCGTCAAAAAGTAATGAACGGCACAGGAGGGGCATTGCAGATGGCACGTCATTTTACAGGCAGTGATCCTTTCGCTGTTCTTTATGGTGATGATGTTATTATCAATCATGATTACCCTGTTACCAAGCAGCTTGTAGATGCTTATAATGAGTTCGGTCTCGGTGTTGCAGGTGTTCAGGAAGTTTCTGAAGAAGCTATACAGAAATATTCAACAATGAAAGTTGAAAATATCCGTAATAATCTTTATAAACTTACAGATATGATAGAAAAACCGACAAAAGAACAAATCCTTTCACTTTATGCAATTTTAGGCAGACTTATTATGCCTGCTGAAATATATGATATCCTTGATCGTACACCTTTAGGTGCAGGGAACGAGCTTCAGCTTACAGATGCGATGAAAATTCTTGCAAATACTAAAGCGATGACTGCTGTAGATTTTATTGGCAGACGTTACGATATGGGTAATAAGTTCGGAGTCATGCAAGCTCAGGTAGAACAGGCTCTTGTTCATCCTGAAATAAAAGATGAATTCCGTGTGTATCTGAAAGAAATCGCAAAGGAGCTTTAATTATGTATTACACAATGACAAACGGACAAATCATGGTTGCCGTAACAGTTAAAGGGGCAGAGCTTCTTTCAATGGTTAATCATGAAGCCGGTAATAAAGAATATATTTGGGTTGGCAATGAGAAGTACTGGGACGGTCACGGACCAAGCCTTTTCCCAATTGTCGGCCGTGTTAAAAACGGTAAATATATGTATAAAGGTAAAGAGTATTCAATAATGAGTCCTCATGGCTTTGTATGGGTTTCCGACTTGAATTTAATTGAGCATTCTGATAATTCAATGACTTTTAATATAAAATCAAGTATGGAAACAAAAAAGAGTTATCCATTTGATTTTGATTATAAAATCAAGTATTCAATTGAAGGTAAAAAGCTTAGAATTGACTACACTATAACAAATACATCCGAAACCGAAACAATGATTTTTGCACTTGGTGCTCATCCCGGATTCAATGTTCCTCTTTGCGACGGTGAAAAATTTGATGATTATTATCTTGAATTCGGTGAGGCTTGTAAACCCAATGAGGTTCTTTGTGAAAAGGCATTTTTGTTAGGTAAAACAAAGCCATACCAGCTTGTAGATGATAAGATATTGCCTTTACATCACAATCTTTTTGATAATGACGCTATTTTACTGCAAGACTGCTCTCGTAAAATTACTTTACGTTCCAAGACAGGGCCTCACGGTGCAACAGTCAATTTCCCTGATTTTAAATATGTGGGCATATGGCACACAAATGAAACTGACGCACCTTTTATTTGTATAGAACCTTGGAACGGAGTTCCGTCACTTCTCGACGCTGCTGAAGATCTTGAAACAAAGCACGATATGATGCGTCTTGAGCCTCAAGGTGTATATAAAGTTGGTTATGATATAGAAATATTTTAATAAAACAAAAAAAGAGCCAATTGGCTCTTTTTTTATGTATATTTAATATTTTTTACTTACAAGATAAAATAAAAGATAGAATACTATGATTAATAAGGAAAAATTATATCCTGTAATACAAAGTAACCAAACCGATGCAGCGAAAAGAGGAATAAGCAAAATTATAGAAACCCATAAAGAAAATTGTTTTGCTACAAAAGGATTTTTTACATCACATAGATGAAAATAAAGTGCGCGCCCGCCGTCAAGAGGGAAGATAGGCAACATGTTCACAGCAGCAAGAGCAATGTTACACAAGATGAAAAATCGGATTCCGATAACATTTGCTTCGGATAAAAAAGAAAATAGAAAAGCGATAAGCCCATTTGCAGTAGGGCCGGCAAGTGCAGCAAGAATCTCTTTTTTATAAGAAAGTGCAGACGATTGCAACTTTACACTTATCCCAAAAGGTAAAACCTGTATTTCATTTAGTTCTGCTTTAAAAGAAATAAACACCGCAATATGAGCGACCTCGTGAATCGATGCCGCTAAAAATAGATATAATATGTATGCGCTTTTATCACTTAATAAAAATAGAAGCCATACGACTATGAATGACGGATGAATTTTAATTTTTCGCATACACATCAAAATACTCGGCGGGATTAACCGCACGGTCGTTATATTTTAATTCAAAATGAAGGTGTGGGCCGGTCGTCTGACCTGTGCTGCCGCTTTTTGCTATTACGGATCCTTTTTGTACAAGGTCACCTACAGCAACTGTGGAACTTTCAAGATGACCGTAATATGAAATATATCCGTTTGAATGTTCTATTTCAACAAAATTTCCGCCTATATTATCAGAACTTACTGTTTTCACTGTCCCGTCAAGAACTGTAATGACATCTGAACCTTGATTAAGAGCTATGTCAATACCGCTATGAAAGGATATTTTGTTTGTGAAAGGATCTTTTCTAAACCCGTAAGGCGATGAAATTTCTGTTGATATAGCCGGAAGAACTGCTTCTTCAAAAGGGTTTTTAACTGTTTTCGAAACATAACTGGATTGCCCCATATAAGTTTCTTCAAGAATTTGTTTTATATCGGGAAGGTTTTTAAAATTATTTTTATTACTAAAAATTGTTGCAATGTCTTTAAGAGAATTTTTTGCGGAAGAAAGATTTGTCTGAACTGCAGAAAGGCCGTTTTTATCCACTCTTATAAATACTGTTACAGATAATGCAATTATACAAAGTGTCACCCCTGCAGTAAAAATATATTTTAGCCCGCGTGTTGTGAATTTAATTTTACGTCTTTTGAATTTTCTTCGCACGTTAATCCCTCCCTACATAATACTACTTGAAAAATTCTGAAAATATGACTGAATTACATCTTGAAAATTTAATATAAATATGATATACTATTTTAAAATGAAAGGATGGTCAAATTTATGAAGGTTAAATTACCCGAACACCGTGAATTTATAATAGAAATGGACGAGAACGACCCAAAATATGATGAATGCTGGGACGAGCTTCAACAGATAATGAAAGAGTATCAAAAAACAGGAGGCTCTGTATATACTCCCTCTTTTATCGAAGATAACGAAGATAAAGTTAAAGTTCTTAAGGAAAAATACGGATTTAATTATAAAATTGAAATGAGAAAATAATGCTTAAAGATGATTTTATAATAAAAGACACCGAAAATATTTTACGTTATTTATCCCGACTTTTGTTTGATGAAGATTTAGAAAATGTTGAAATTGACTACCAAGAAGAAGTAGTTTCGACAGAAGCTTTATTTTATTCAGAGCTTAAAAGGATGATAGCCGAAAAGGATATTAACGGTGCAGAGAATGCTTTATTTGAAAAAATTGAAGATGAACCGACGGATAAAATTTTGCTTGTGGCATTAAAATTTTATTCCGATATATCGCGTCTTAAAGACCCTGAACTTAATGAATGTAATTTCACACGTGAAGAAATATTAGAAGGTGTAAAAGAGATTGAAAGGTTGGTTGGGTAATGATAGAAATTCCTCTTACAGATTCCGACCATATTTTAATTTCTCTTGCAAGTGAAATAATAAAAAATAATTATGATGATAAAACTTATCGTCATACTGTCGGGGCAGCTGTACGTTGTAAAAACGGCAGAATTTATAAAGGTGTGAATTGTGACGGCATTCACGGCTCTTGTGCCGAATATATCGCAATAGGTTCAGCTATAACGGCAGGTGAACGTGAGTTTGACACGGTTGTGGCTGTATTTGGTTGCGGAAAAACCGTAATTCCACCTTGTGGTAACTGCAGGCAAATGCTTTTGGATTACGCCCCTGATTGTAATGTAATTTTAAACAATGAAGAAGGCGAGCTAGTTAAAGTTTCTGTGAAAGACCTTTTACCCTTAGCTTATGTATGCACAAATGATTAAAATACTACCGATTGAACCAAATGATTTTAAAATAATTTCTATTTGAATAGCCGAACGACCTGAGGGATGGTTTAGGTGTATAATGAAAAAGGAGAAACAGTTATGAAAAGCTATCGTAAAGAACTTTCTTTTAATTTACCAACACGTCGTGGCCTTGTTAATATTACTCCAGATGTAAGACGTGCTGTTGAGGAGAGTGGAGTTAAAGAAGGCCTTGTGCTGGTTAACGCTATGAATATAACAGCTTCTGTTTTTATAAATGATGATGAAAGCGGTTTACACAGCGATTACGAACGTTGGCTTGAAAATCTTGCACCTGAAAAACCTTATTCACAATATGCCCATAACGGATATGAAGACAATGCAGATGCTCATCTAAAACGCACTGTAATGGGACGTGAAACCGTTGTTGCAATAACAAACGGAAAGCTTGATTTCGGAACATGGGAGCAAATATTTTATTTTGAATTCGATGGCAAACGTACAAAACGAGTTTTAATTAAAATTATAGGCGAATAACATCTATTAATATTAAAAAATCCCCTTAAAGCAGATATTGTTAATGATTTAAGAATCTCTGCTAAAAGGGGATTTTTATTACATTCTTTTTAAGTTGTATCTTTTTGATTTCATTGATTTAATTGATTTTTTAAATTGTACATTTCTATTTCTTATAATTATTTTCATCAAAAATATCTCCTTTAATTTGTAAAACTCTTTTGATTTTTGTTTTTGATGATAACTCGATTTTATTTGATTTAATTTTACCTATTTCAATTAGCTCTTTAATCTTTGTCCTTGAAATGCCTGTTTCATCACTTAAAAGCTTATCAATTCTCAAGCCAAAATCGTATTGTGAAGTGATTTCCAAAATATTATCGTTATCATTAAACTTTGTTTTTAGAACAACATAAGGAATATCGTCATATGAAACAACCGCTTTATTTTTATTAAGAATGTCTCGGTTAAACGCATAACAAAAAGCTGTTTCTAAATCGTTTCCGGCAAATGCAAGATATAAACTCGGCTCAATTTGTTTTGGTTTTACTCGAGATAATATTTCCATATTCCATGTCGTATCACATTTTTCACATTTATAAATTAACCATACATCAATGTTTTTGCCGTTTGCGTTAATTCTAAAATTCCCACTACAGATAAATTTATTTTCTGATGCACATTTATTACAATTTCGAATAATAACAGGCATAGCTTTAGGTTTTATAATCCATTTTTCCATACAAATTCCTTCCAAAGCCGTTTAAAAGAAAAAAAGCCATGCTTTATTCCAAAAATCAGGAATAAAGCATGGCTTTACGAATATACACAGAGAAATTATATCTCTGTGTTGAATATTTCATAAAAATGATAATCAATTATCCAGCTTTACTTAATTTTTGAAAACGCATAACAAAACAAAGCCACAAAAGAAATGGCAGATGATATTATGCAATTATTTAAAACTAAGCATTCGATGGCATTGGATTACCTCCATACAGAATATGTCTAATTATAGCAAAAATAAAAATTTAAGTCAATACATTTATAAATAATAAATAATTATATAAAAAGTATCCTAAAATAACAGCTACTGCGGTCGTAATTTCTACCGCAGTAGCTGTTATTTTATATAAGAAAGTCAAAACTCATAATCAACAGCGGCGCTTGCGCTGCGTACACCTTGAACATAAGTTTTTATTTCGTTGCAATGGAACTCATCACGTTGATATTCTTCGAGTGCTTCTCGTGACTCCAAAGTTACCTCAAGTATAACGTCAAAAGATCTTTCGGAGCGAAGAAAATCTGCATAAGAATTAACTTCAATCGCCACCGGCACGTTACCTCGCATTGTAAGAAATTTTTCGCATAGTGCCTGTGCATTTTCAGGTGTGTAATCTTTAAGCTTTACAAAAAGAACATGTTTTACCATAATATAACCTTTCGTTAATCGTTTTGTTTTTTATTTTATTATGCTGCTGTTGCTATTTGTATAATAGCATATAACAACACAATCGCACCGAGAACAATTCTATACCAGCCGAATACTTTGAAATCGTGTTTTTTTACATAATTCATAAGGAATCGGATACATATAAACGAAACAACAAATGCTACAATCATTCCTACAATAAGAATTAATGCTTCTGCTCCGGTGAATGAAAACCCAAATTTTGCAATTTTCAAAAGGCTTGCACCGAACATAACGGGAATAGCAAGGAAAAATGTAAATTCAGCGGCTACAGTACGGGAAACACCGAGTAAGAGAGCTCCGACTATTGTAGCACCGGATCGGGATGTTCCCGGAAAAATTGCTGCAATAACCTGAAATATTCCGATATATAATGCCAGTTTATATGTAATTTGGTTGAGAGATGTTACATTGGGGCTGCGTTTTTTATTATAGTTTTCAATAATAATAAATGCTATACCGAAAACGATAAGTGCAATTGAAACGGAAAGGGGATTATAAAAGTATTTATTAAATATATCATCAAAGAAAACACCTATTATAGCTGCCGGAACGCAGGCAATGAGTATTTTTACCCAAAGGTTAAGTGTTTTTGTTTTAATGTGAGGAGTTTTCTTTATTCTGAATGGGAAGATTTTATTCCAAAACAGAACAACTACTGCAATTATTGCACCAAGTTGTATTACAACCTGGAACATATCCCAAAAACCTTCGCTGACGTTTTCAAATTTAACAAAGTTTTCAAGCAGGATAAGATGCCCTGTGCTGCTGATAGGTAACCACTCGGTAATACCTTCAATAATACCGAAAAGAATAGACTTTAAGATGTCTAACATATAAATCCCCCAAAAATATTATTTATTAATTGAATCGCTGTTATATTCTTTCATAAGTTCATCAAGTTTATCGGTATTGACAAATACTGCTTCAAGCTTTCGAGGGTCGAAAGAGTTATAAACTTCTTCATTAAAAACCGGGCTTAAATCTTTTTTCCAAGTAGAAACCAGATTTTCAAATATCGGTGTGGATATAGAGTTGAAAATATCCTCTTTTTTAAGCTCAAACAGTTCTTCTGTTTCGTTTAAATCACAAACTTGAATTACCCAAAACGTCGATGCAGTTTCAATTAATTTATTTTTTCCTACATCCATTTTAAAGATTGATTCTATTATTTCTTTATCAACGACGGAATTAAGTTGCTTATAATAATTCATATCGTAAATGCCGTCACTGTTGCATATTATACCAACATCCAGCATTGTTTCGTTTTGCTTTTCAGCTTCGGTCTTTTGCTCTTGTGTCATATCGTCTTTAATCGGTGTATATGCTTCTGAATAAGCTTTTATAACTTCATTAAAATTTTCACCCGAATCGGCTTTATCGAGTGCTTCGTTTGCTTTTTTCTCTTTTTCTGCAAGCTCGGCTACTTTAAGTGCATTCCCGCTACTGTCTGTTTTTGGGAAGATGCAATATTTAAAACGCCGATAATTTTCTGCATAATTTGATTTCATCTTTTCTTGTGTGATTTCATATTCTCCGCCTTCACTGAAAAGATATTTGGAAATTTTAGATGCTTTATATGAATATCCTGTTGTAAAATCTTTAAATTCTTCTTCTGTTATGCCTATTTTTTCACATATGGTTTTAATTATATCTTCTCCGTAATTAGTAGTATAATCTTTAACCATTGCATTGTAAAGTTCATCAATTTCTTTTTGTTCTGCTTCAGTAAATGATAGCCCAAATTCATCGAATTTTTGTTGTACGAAAATATATTCAAGGTATACATCCTTAGATTCTTTTAAAATATATTCCCAGTATAGAGTTCCGTCATCGGAAACAGTCTTTTCAAGTTGATCAGGCCAGCCGCTCCCGCTTCCGTATGAATAAACATAGTTTTGATAATAAATGTCTCGCCTGTATTGGGTTATAAAAGCAAAAGGTTCAATTGGATATTTAGTGTCTCCCACCGTCATTATGTATTTTTGTTTTTGATTCCCAGAACAGGAGGCTGCGGAAAGGCAAAAAACAATTGCTATAATGAAAGAAAGTACCTTTTTCATATAAAATCTCCTCCTAAATATATTTTCAATAAATTACTAAATGATTATACTATTATTCAGAAGCTTTGTCTATAACTTTTTTTAATTTGTCTAAAAATTGTTCTGTTTCTTCTAAAATCTGCAATTCCGGCTTTAATGTGAAATACGGCTTTTTCCCTATGCTGAATAAAAGTCTGCGGTTGTATTTAGCTGTAATGTCCGAAATAGTATCCCAGGTTGGTTGTTCTTCAAAATAAATACATATACGTTTTTCATTTTCCGAAATTTCGCAAATATTTAATGCCTCGGCTTTTAAACGAATAAGAGAAATTCTCATTAACATCATAACCTCTTTCGGAGGCTCGCCGAAACGGTCTATAAGCTCGTCAAGAACGTCCGAATAATCGTTTTCGGAATACATTCCTGCAATCATTTTATAAACTTCTATTCTTGTTTCTGTATTTTTAATATAATTATCCGGAATATATGCATTAACTTTAATTTCAACTGTGCATTCAGTGTTTTTGACAGGTTCGCCTTTTTCTATTCGTACTGCCTGTTCAAGCATTTTCATATAAAGGTCAAAACCAACGCTCATAAGATGTCCGCTTTGTTCAGCGCCCAAAACATCTCCGGCGCCACGAATTTCAAGGTCACGCATTGCTATTTTTAAACCTGAGCCAAACTCAGTGAATTCTTTAATAGTCATAAGCCGTTTATATGCTTCTGATGTTAGAACCTTTCCTTTTCGGAATGTAAAATAAGCATATGCTCGTTTATCAGTTCTGCCTACACGCCCTCGTATCTGGTGCAGCTGTGCAAGCCCTAAACGGTCGGCATCTTCTATTATAAGAGTATTACAATTAGGTACATCAACACCGGTTTCTATTATAGTTGTGCAAACAAGAACATCAATATCTCCTGCTACAAGAGCTTCCCAGATTGAAGATAGCTCTTCCTGCGTCATTTTACCATGAGCAACTTGTATATTGCAACCTGTTTTTTCTTGTAAAATGCTTGCAACTTTATAAATACTGTCTATTCTATTGTGAAGATAAAAACATTGGCCTCCTCTTGCAACTTCACGTTTAATCGCATCTACAACAAGACCCAGGTCATATTCCGCAACATATGTTGTAACAGGGAAACGATTATGAGGAGGTTCATTAAGAATTGATATATCTCGAATTCCGCTTAAAGACATATTAAGAGTCCGTGGTATCGGGGTTGCAGAAAGCGTTAAAACATCTGCATTTTTTGCAATCTCTTTTAAATGCTCTTTATGCATAACTCCGAAACGCTGTTCTTCGTCTACTACTATAAGCCCCAAATCTTTAAAAATAACATCTTTTTGTAAAAGCCTATGCGTTCCTACAATAACATCTACTTCACCGCGCTTAAGTTTAGTTAACGCATCTTTTTGTTGTTTGGGCGAGCGGAAACGCGATAAAAGTGCAACTTTTACAGGGTATTCGCCGAAGCGTGCAATCATTGTTTTATAATGTTGAAACGAAAGAATTGTTGTTGGTGCTAAAAATGCAACCTGTTTTCCGTCTGTTACGGCTTTAAAAACTGCACGAAGTGCAACTTCTGTTTTTCCAAAACCTACATCTCCGCATAATAGCCTATCCATAGGCATAGTGCCTTGCATATCTTTTTTGATTTCGTTAATACAACGTAACTGGTCTTCTGTTTCTTCAAATTCAAAGTTTGCTTCAAAATCGTGCTGCCACTCATTATCAGGTGAAAATTGTATACCTTGCATATTGAGGCGTTGGCCGTAAAGAACTGTAAGTTTTTCTGCAAGGTCTTGAACTGAACGGCGAACACGCTGTTTTGTTTTTGCCCATTCTGTGCCTCCAAGTTTGTTTAACTTGACCTTTACATCCGAGTTTCCGCTGATATATTTAGAAATTTTATTAAGCTGTGAGCAGGGAATATATAAAACATCTGTTCCCGAAAAGTTCAGCTTTATATAATCGTTTATAACTCCTTGCGAATCTACCTTGTGTATGCCTGAGTATACTGCAATTCCGTAATCTTCATGAACTACATAATCGCCTGTAACTATATCGGAAAAATTCTTTATTTTTTCTCCTTTTTCAAATTTTGTACGGCGGGTTTTTGCAGCAGCTCTGCGGCGATAAGTGAAAACCGCAAGTTTGATTTCCGGGATTGCAAATCCGTAAGGTAATGAGCCTTGTTCCACTGTAAGATTAATATTTTCACCGAGCTCTTTTTTTAATTCTTGAGTATGTGTTTTATCAAGTGTTAAAACATGAACATTATAACCTTCAGAAATAAAACGTGAAACATCTTGGGACAGCGAAAGCATTGTTGAGATTTCAGTAGGAAAAAGTGAAACTTCGCAAATACGATGAATTTTAAAATCGTTAATAGAACAGGGGAGTGTTTCAAAAATAATCGGTGAATTTATTTTTGATATAATTTTTTCAATTGTAAAAAAGTAATCTTTTTTAAAAAAGTAATATCCTTCTTCAAGAAGTGTTTTAATATCTTCTTTAAGACGAAATACATATCCGTCAATCGTTTCTTTACATTCTTTCCAGTTGAAAATACAAACAGAAATATCATCTGTGGTATAATCAAGAACCCCTGCTGTTTTCTTAAAATTAAAAGGAAGATACCTATCATGTTTAGGTAAAATACCGCTACTGATTAAATCTAAATCCTGCCTGATGAAATCATTATCAATATGCTTGGAAAGTGCCTTTTTTAAGTCTGTTAAAACTTCTTCACTTCGCTCTGCGGCTGGGGAGATTGTTATATAATCTTTAGGTTCGGTTCTGCGCTGTGTCAATGGGTCAAACAAAGCAATGCTGTCAACATCATCTCCGAAAAATTCAAGACGATACGGTTCATTTTCATTTGGAAGAAAAATATCTATAATTCCGCCTCGAACGCTGTATTGCCCTGGCCCTTCAACGGTGTCATAAAGTTCATATCCAAGAGCTGAAAGTTCGTTTATTAATCCATCAAATGAATGTTCTTCTCCGTTATATATTGTAACTTCTCTATATTCTTCCGGATGGGGAGTTAATGCACACAATGCATCTGCGGGAATTATACATGCGTTAAAATTACCTTTACGTATATGGGTGAGTGCTTCAATTCTTCTGTTTTCATCAAAGCGTGAAACACTTTCAATTTTACGTAAGTTTAAATCTTTAGCCGGAAAAAGAAATACATCTGAAATAAGTCCGCAAAGAGTCTCGTAAACTTCACGAGCTTCTCGTTCATTTGGAACAATTATAAAAAATTTCTTTTTGGTTTGCTTAATCAGTTCTGAAGCAAAATAAACTTTTTGTTTGTCAGCTCCGAAAAATGCGCACGACTTTTTGCTCAAAACCGAAGTTTTGAGGGGGTCGAAATCTTTAATTTTAGAAATTTGTGAAAGTAAATCTTCCATATTATTAATTATACTTTGCCATTGCGGCATCTATATTTTTTTCAACTATTAACTTGACTGCATCGTAAACGTCATTGCTTCGTTCTTCTATAGTTTTACATTCTTTAGCGGAGAAACTCCCTAAAACCCAATCAGCAAGGTCTGCTCCGTTTGGTTTGTCCGAAACTCCGAAACGAATTCGGGGAAACTGATCGCTTTCAAGCAAGTATATGATGTTTTTTAACCCGTTATGCCCACCTGCAGAACCACTTCTTCTTATTCGTAATTTGTTGAAAGGTAAAGCTGTATCATCACACAATACTATTATATTGCTTACCGGTACATCATAATAACGGGCTGCTTCAAAGACAGATTGCCCAGAAAGGTTCATAAAAGTCTGGGGTTTCATTAAAATTACTTTTTTGCCTGCAATTTCTGCTTCGCAATACGTAGATTTAAATTTTATTTTTTTAATTTTAACGCCGCACTCTCTTGCAATTTTATCAAGTAAAATCCACCCGACATTATGGCGGGTGTTTTCGTATTGTTTGCCCGGATTACCGAGCCCTACTATTAAATAATCCATATAATTATTATACTACACCAAAAATTTTTTTTCAATCATTATGTGTGACAATTTTACAACAAAAAAAGGCGCTGTCAAACGGCGGCACCTTAAGTTTGAAAAGTTTAATAATGATTCGCTGTATTATTTTTTTATCTTTATCAACGAACACGGCTCATTTCGTTTTCATTTGTTCTGATTCGTTCAATTTCCGCTATAATGTCTGTCGCAGAAACATCAAGTGCATCAGCTATTTTAAAAAATGTTTCAAGCGTTGGCTTTCTTTCCCCACGTTCAATCGCACAAAGATGTGTCCTCCCTATACCTGCGAGACCGCTGAGAACTTCTTGTGAATAGCGTTTTTCTAAACGAAACTTGCGAATTGCCTCTCCTACAACTCTTGAGCAAATTTGTTCCATTGCAGTGTATAATACGAAATTGCACATTGGCAACCGTATTATTACCCTCCTTCCATACAATAAACATTTTATCTTTTTTTTCTGAAAATAAGTAATATCCAAATATTTCCATTATATTATAAACCATTTTTTTGAAAAAATAGTATCAATATGTATTCGGTTAAAAAATATATTTTATTGTCATTTACA
>QAKR01000048.1 GCA_003343705.1 Clostridiales bacterium
CCCCCAAATCCTACCTTGCACAGCAAGGTAAACCGCTTTACGGTTTTGCCCACGTTGTGGGCAGGATTCGGGGGTGTTTCAGCGTCCGTTGAGGCCAGCCGATAAACGGATGCGGTCTTGATGTAGCAATTAAAAAAAGGTAAATTGAAACAAAATCTACTTTATGGAAAGGATGAAGTGGCAGGCTTGCCACTTCATTAGCAATGTGGGTTTTGGATGTATTCGTCAAATTTTGCGAATGCAATAGATATTAATCCCATACAGACAATTAATCAGCCCACTGCTATGAATATAGATTTCATGGCAATTATTCCTGATGTTTTACCTGCAACCAGCGATGCACCAATAATATAGTTGTATGCATCTCCACCAACATATTCTTCTATTGCAGAATAACCATCCTTATCATCCAGCAAACTGTATGTAGTTAGTTGCTCTCCGGGAACCTTAAAAAATACCCCAACCGCAATTAGAATAACACCTATGCATAAAACCAGGATAGAAATTTTCTTTTTTATTGTTATCCTCCAATATATTTTTTATTATCACAAAATTTGCTGTTGAATACAGTTTATATAAATATCTTTCCTAAAGTATATCATTAATCATCATATTTATCAATACAAAAAAGATTGTCGATAAAAATCAACAATCTCTTCGGCTTAGACAAACAGGATTTAATCCGAAATAACACTATTGTACTGCAAAACTCATAACGGAACAAGCAGCCGACGCAGACAGTGAATTTTTAAAATCATTATTGTATGGTATATAAACACGCAGGTCGGCAGCGTCGAATATGGGCTTAGACAGCCCTCTGAGCCGTCCGCCTATGGCAAGCATTAGGGGTTTTTTAAGCGTCGTATCGTGTAGTGAAACAGCATCTTTTCTTTCCGCTATAACAAGATTAACACCTTTTTGCTTTGCTGCATATATAATAGGTAGGAAGTCCTTGGCGGCTGTTGTCTTAATTCGCTCCGATGCACCAGCCGAAGCCCGTGCGACAACGGCGTCTGCGCTCATCCAATTACGTTCGGGAATTAAAAGCCCTGTTGCGCCGGCTGCATAAGCCGAACGGATACAATCTCCGAAGTTGTAAGGGTCTTCTATACCTTCTAATAATATAATAAAGGGATTTTCGTCATTTAACAATTCTTCAGGTGTAACAAAACTTCTTTGTGAAACCTCCGCGCAGACTCCGCCGTGGCTGCTTCCGTTTGTCATTTGTGAAATTTTTTCACGATCTGTGCGACAAATTTTTGCACCGTCCCTTTCTGCAATGCGTAAAATATATGCAATGTCCTTATCTTTTTTATTTTTATCTGCAAAAACTGAAAATATTTTTCTGTTTTTTCCTTCAATCGCAGCTTTTACAGAAATGGAACCTTCTAAAATTATCTTCTCTTTCATAAAACAACCTCTCTTTTTTTTGTAGTATAGCACAAAACAGAAGGATTTTCAAGAGAGTTTTTTTGTCAAATCATAAAAACTAAAAAAAATAAAAAAAAATTGCTTGAAAGGGTTGACAAAAAGAATTTTTTATGGTATCATATACAAGCCGACGCAAGAGGCGGAACAAAAAAATGTGTATCCGGGAGTTTAGCTCAGCTGGGAGAGCATCTGCCTTACAAGCAGGAGGTCACAGGTTCGAGCCCTGTAACTCCCACCACACATAACTTGGATCAGTCCAATGTTCTGCCTGCGCGGCACAGAGAATATGGCTTCGTAGTTCAGCTGGTTAGAACGCCGCCCTGTCACGGCGGAGGTCGTGGGTTCGAATCCCATCGGAGTCGCCATTTGCCTCTGTAGCTCAGTCGGTAGAGCAGAGGACTGAAAATCCTCGTGTCGTTGGTTCGATTCCGACCGGAGGCACCAACATGTCTTGCATGCAAGACAAAACGCGGAATTAGCTCATCTGGTAGAGCGCGACCTTGCCAAGGTCGAGGTAGCGGGTTCGAGCCCCGTATTCCGCTCCAAAAGGAAATCGAACACAAAGCGTGTTCGATTTTTTATAAGGCGCCATAGCCAAGCGGTAAGGCAGAGGTCTGCAAAACCTCCATTCCCCAGTTCAATCCTGGGTGGCGCCTCCAAATAAAAAGCGACAAGTTTCGATAAGAGACTTGTCGCTTTTTATATGCCTTGATTTGTTGCATGTATTTGAGTATAATTATATTTAGATTATTTATATTTTATGAAATATGATTTTATAGGAAAAAGAACATGAACGAAAATATAGTTTATGAACTGCATGCGAAAAAGATATTAGGCAGCCTCAATTACAGTATGTTTGTATATGAGGAGAAAGTTATGGTTAGTACTCGATATAACCCGGGGATATTATTAACAATCTTATCCTTGGGCTTAACAAAACTTCAAGCAATGCAAATTAATAGTGACATAATAACTTACATATCGGATATGACATCTGTTAGTTTTAAGAAAGCTGATTTATCTAACGGAAAAATAGCATTTTCTGTTCCGGGAAAGAAAGATGAAGCGGTGGGTACCGGTATGTTTTTTCGCGCAGATTCAAACGATGTAGCAGAAAATATCGCAAATTTCCTTAAATCTGCCATTAATAAAGCAAAAGAAGCAAATTCCAAAAGTAATAGCGTGGCAGAAGAAATCCGCAAACTCAAGGAGCTTTTTGACGAAGGGATAATAACGCAGGAAGAATTTGATATAAAGAAAAAACAACTACTCTCATTATGAGTATAATCCCCATGTAGGTTCAAGTCCGCAGCAGGAAAAACATGTTTCATCTTTATGTACTCGGCAGAAAACCGAATGTACCTGTCAGCAACTTCACTTTCCTTCCGCTCTTAGCATTACCATGCGAAATGAGGTTGTTTTTTGATATTAGAACCACAGAATATAAACCCCTAAAAACGTTGAAATAATCATGTTATTAGGGGTTTTTTGTTGTCTAAAAATATTAAAAACAATCCTTGAAACTGACCTGTTTTACCTATTTGAACCTATTTAAACTAGCGAACAGTGCAAAAATAAGAACACAATAGATAATTTTTGATATCGTAATGGCCGCAGGTGGAAGAAGAATAAAGTTTCTAAAGGAAAAATAGCTGCTAAACAATAAAAAACAAGTACTAAACAGCGCAAAATTATAAATAATAGTCAAATGATAGCTACTAACTATATATGGTTGATTGATATTTATTTTGTTTGTTAATAAAAATTAGTTACGTAGTAGAACGCTATTAAAATATAAGATTGACGACGCAACAGCTTACGACCATGAAAAATTGACTACTCTGTAAATTTCCACACAATTAAAGCTTGATCATTCTTTTGTAGTATACACAATTCTAAAAACAATAGCAACACCCCCAAATCCTACCTTGCACAGCAAGGTAAACCGCACAGCGGTTTTGCCCATTATGTGGGCAGGATTCGGGGTTGTTTCAGCGTCCGTTGAGGCCAGCCGATAAACGGATGCGGTCTTGATGTAGCAAGTCAAAAAAAGGTAAATTGAAACAAAATCTACTTTATGGAATGTATGAGGTGGCAAGCCTGCCACTTCATTAGCAATGTGGGTTTTGGATGTATTCGTCAAGGACGCATACATCCAAATGTCCCACGCGTATCGTTATCGCCGCAAGGCGCAAGGAATATTAAAATATTTTATAAGTAAAAATATAAAATATGGAGTTTAAATTATTTTATATACAGGTTATGCTCATTTTACGAGGTTAAAAATGATTTTCATTTTTAATTAAGCTGATAAGACTTTCTTGATTAACACCGTCTAAATCTTGAAAATAAAAACTACAGCCTAAGCATTTTTTATACTCAACATCATCAATAGTAAATGGGTTGGGACCTTTACAATAATTATTGCAATTATGACAATCATAAGCTGTTTTAATTTTTTCAATCAAATTACTTGAGCAATCATTCAGTTTTTCCTTGTACTGCTCAAGATTTGATAACATAACTTTTATGCGCCACCAATCATTTGTGCACTCAACAGTAAATAAAACTCTTGAAGATTTTTTCTTAGAGAAAACACATCGCCAATATTTATTAGCCTTTGCATATCGTGTTTGCCATTTGCAATCAAGAGATTTTCCAAGATTTATAAATTCTATAGCCTTGAGTTGCTCATCTTGAGGTAATATTTGAATAATCTCATTAGGAGTTTTTTGATTTAAATCCATAATTTTTACACCTCGCAAAATATAAATAATTTTATTCCATTATATCAGATATTTTATACGATTACAAGCAGTTATATTTATGTTTTATTGCGCCTGCGGCGATTACGATACGCGCGGGATATTTGCGATTATGCGTCTTCGCCGAATAACCGCAAAACCCACATTGCTAATGAAGTGGTAGGCTTGCCACTTCATACGTTCCATAAAGAAGGTTTCGTAGTAATAAACCTTTTTTTAATTATCACATCAAGACCGCATCCGCCTGTCGCCACGGCTCCACGGACGCTGAAACAACCCCAAATCCTGCCCACATAGTGGGCAAAACCGCCTTGCGGTTTACCTTGCTATGCAAGGTAGGATTTGGGGTTGTTGTTATTGTTTCGAGAATTATGTGGTACTACAAAAGAGTGGTCTATTTTTAATTTCGTGGGGCTTTTAAGAGTGGTCAATTTTTATCTACTAAGCAAATTGTTTCATATAATAACTATTTATAATTCAAAATGTGTATAGTAATCGCCGCAAGGCAGAAGAAGTCTGAAATATTTTATAAGTAAAAATTCGGAATGCAGAGTTTAAATTATTTTATATAGAGATAACACTCATTTTTTACCCATATACAACTGGAAAATAATTTCATCTTTATAAGTGTTGCCATTGTTTAGTATTATTTGTTTTATTTCTTTATAGAGTGCCTTTCTGTTTTCTTCTGGTAATGCTCGGTGGTCTGACATAGTGTCGAGTAAAGTGATATATTCGTCAGAATTACATACTCTTTGTCCATTGTGAAACTTCATT
The DNA here is from genome assembly GCA_003343705.1 of Clostridiales bacterium. Lineage (GTDB taxonomy): Bacteria > Bacillota > Clostridia > Oscillospirales > UBA644 > QAKR01. The sequence goes on from QAKR01000048.1 coordinate 4,974, forward strand.
GTCACCTTGTCAAAACCATAATTTTTAAATCTTCAAATCTAAAGCTAATAAAAATTTCAGATGGTTTTATTAAATCTTTTTTTGTCTTTTTTATCGGTCTATTATTTGAAGTGTAAAAACTGTAATAGTATTTTTCGTATGCTTTTTGCATTTGTTCAAAAACCGTGTCACCTACTTTTGCAATAATATTATATCTAAACAGAGCAATTACACCGTCTTTTTTGAGTAAATCAAAGGCTTTGGGGCAACCGATTTCTGCATCCACCCAATGAAAAGCAGAAGCCGCATAGATTAAATCATAGCTATCATTACTTAATTTAACATCTTCAAAAGTTGAGGTTATTACATTGAATTTTTCGTTTCCGGAAAAACGTTTTTTCAGAAAAGCAGACATGTTTTCGCTTATATCAATAGCGGTTACATCCAAACCTTTATCAAGAAAAGGGGATGTCGCTTTACCTGTACCGGCACCGATCTCAACGGCTTTTTTATTATTTGATTGTCTGCAGAAAGCTAAAATATCGTCAAACAATTCTTTGGGGTAGCTTGGCGTATCTTATCATAGTCATTAACAATATCGTTAAAATGCACTCGTCTGTCTCGTTCCCAACCTGTTTTAGCGCTCATTTCAAACTCTCCTTAATATCTAATAGACCTTCTGCTCTTTGATATGCCACATGCAAAAATTCAAATGGTGATAAATTTGGATAAGAACTGCCAATAACTTCAAGACACATAGCATCTGTGTAGTTTGATTTTTTCAAGCTTTGTATTGTGCTGTTCCAATCTATTGTTCCGTCAAATGGCAGTTTGTGTTCATCATCTAATCCATTATTATCATGTAAATTAATAGCTATAAGTTTATCGCTAAATTCTGTTAACAAATCTTCGCTTGATGTTTTGCAATTATGATGTCCGCTATCATAACAAAACTTAGTTTTTTCAGATTGAATTTTATAAAAAATATATTGTAAGTGTTCTAAGTTTCTCATGTTTTCAAAGGCAAGATAAACATTCTCATTTTCAGCTTTGTCTATTAGTTTATTCAATCGTTCGAGCCCCACTTTACTTATAGGTGGTGGAATTAAACCTTGATTTATGTGCAATACCATAATTTGTATTTCGTGATTTTTGCAGTCATCTATACAAATCATCTGCTGTTTGAGATATTCTTCGCCATCAAGGTTATCAATCCAAAACTCATTTACACCTAAAAAAGGAGTGTGAATATTTTCTATATGCAATCCTTTTTTTCGTGCAAGTTCTGGATTTAATTGCTTTGTTTCATTGGGGTTGTCTGGAAAC
>QAKR01000053.1 GCA_003343705.1 Clostridiales bacterium
AACAACCCCAAATCCCACCTTGCACAGCAAGGTAAACCGCAAAGCGGTTTTGCCCACGCCGTGGGGCAGGATTTGGGGTTGATATAATAAATTTTACTTTTTAATTTTTTAGGTATATTAAAACTTATGCATTTTCTGATTTTTATTTTTGTTTGTTCTTTTTATAAAAACATTTTCGCTTTTTTAATATAAGTGCGGTTGCGGTTAACCCTGAAAGCAACACAACAACATAATACGGTGTATATATATTATCGTGGGTATCAGGATTTTCAACTGTTTGTTTTTCTGCTAAAACATACAAGCTAAAATGGTTTGTTTCAAACTCCGCATAGCCGTCTGCAATCTTTACCGGATATGATTCCCTGCTACCGTCATCATTTATACGGTATACAATTAAGTTATCAGTGCCGAAGTCAGCGGGGACTGGGATTCTTATTTTAACATAACCGTTGGGCTGAATTACTACCCCACCTGACGAGAGTGTTATGTCAAAGGCGATAAATTTATCTTCATAGCCGTTCATTGCTTTACTGACTAATGAAAAATTTCCGCCTTCTTCAACAGGTTGTATTTTCATAACAGTGTCAACGGGGAGTACGCCGGCATCGGCGTTTAGTCTAATTCCTGTATAATGCTTAAGTTCCGTAGGAGCGTCCGATAATTTTGAAACAACACTGATTTCAACACTGTTGCTGATAATAACAGACTGAACGACTTTATCTTCCGCAGGCTGTCTTGAAACAACAACAAGAAAATAGTAATATGTTCCCTTTTCGGCTGTGGAAGGTGTGAAGGTTTTATTAGTGCTTATTTGGGTAGCACCTATAATAGAATCTTCCGTGTTTTTATACCATATATACTTCAGCCCTAAGCCTGTTACAGAAACTGATAACTCTTGAGCTTTTTCGTTTTGCGAATAAACATATTCACCTGACAGATTACTATTGAATTCAGGTAAAATAATATTTATATCACCCCTCTTACGAACATGAACATCGGTAAAACTGTCAAAATCAAACATCCCTGCGTTATAGTTAAAATTATCCAAATCAATATAACTACCTGTTGAAACAACATAATCACCGATACAATACCGCTTGTTAGGATCGTCGTTTTTAGAAAATTCGGATATTGCCAAACCACCTGTAATATGACCCTCGGTTAATGTTACTTTGCATTGTGTAGGTAAAAACTGCTCGAAGAAATAATCGTAATATTCGGGATGGTTTAAAATCCCCGGGCCTGCGGAATGCAGACTGCCGCCTTGCAGATAAACTTTTCCCCAATTTTCAATACCGTACCAATATCCGTCTTTATGACCGGTAACTGCCTGACCTTGAGCGTGGGAAATATGAACGTCTATGTGTGACCCTTCATTTAAATATACTTCGGCAAATCTTAAGTTTTTCACGCCGATCAGAGAACTGTTGTCTCCGCATTTACCGTTTATATAATTTATATCTACATTACAATTATTAAACTGAGCGATGCCCTCGTTTGTTAAAAACACCATATGATCAGTTTCATTTGCAGAGTATTCAATATTGATGTTTTCAAATTTTGTTTGAGAGTATGCACCGGCGTAAACTGTAAAATTCTCAAGCTTTGCGTCTTTAGTTCCGGTAATCTTAGCCTTACCGTTGTTTATAAGGCTTCCGACATTATATCCGGCAGACAGCGTATAACTTTGTAAATCTAAAACAATATTCTGGCTTTGAGCATTGTAATTTTTACTTGAAATCGGTATACTGAATCCACTGTATTCTATATCTTCTGCAAGAATAATCGTACTGACTTCATCACTGTAAGGGGCACCCTGAAGGGCATTTTGTAATTCTTCTGAATTATGAACAAAAACCTTATATTCAGGTTTCTCATCCCAAACAGCAGTAAAAACTACTCCACCTTCAGGCATAATGTAACTTTGCTTTGGTTGATAAGTTTTTTTACCGTCATTCCAACCTTTAAAGGTGCAATTATCTTTCGTAAAAGTGTTTTCAGGCAAAACAAATTGTTTACCCTGTGCAAGAATTTTGCTTTCAGGAGGGGTTCCTGCCGAGCCGACACCGCCTGAAAATTCTGCAGCATATACAGGGATTTTTTCCCACAGGGCTGTTAAAACTACAGCATTTTCGGCAATTGTAAATTCAAAGCCGGGTTGGTAAACTTTTAAACCGTCGCCCCAGCCTTTAAAAATATAATCAGTACGCGTAGGAGCAGAGGCGATTATTAATTTTTCACCTGTATAATAACTTTGCGAATCAGGAACGCCCCCTGTTCCGCCGTTTATATTATACGAAACACTGTATTTAGGATCTTCCTGCCAAACAGCTGTAAGGGTAACATTTTTATCAGAACTGGGATACTCACCGCTTAAATATGTGTTTGTACCGTCCGACCAGCCTTTGAAAGAATGATGTGGTTTTACAGGAATAACAGATGTGATTTCAAACCCTGTTGAAACATAATAACTCTGGGGTGAGGGAACTTCACCGCTGCCGCCGTTAAGGTTATAGCTTACAACGTATTTACCATGTTCCTGCCAGATTGCGGTTAACACAACATTTGGACCTGAAGAGCCGGGATAGTTTACACCTGGTTGATAAGTGTTTGTGCCGTCTGCCCAGCCTACAAATGTATGATTTTTACGTGCCGGAACAATATTTGATACTATAAACCCGGTATTTATATAATACTTTTCAGAATCGGGTAAACTTCCGCTGCCGCCGTTTAAATCATATTCGGCTGTATATTTTGCATGTTCTTCCCAAACAGCCGAAAGAAGCACATCTTTGTTAGTTGCAGGATATTCTGTTGCAGGCAGATAGGTTGTTTCCCCGTCAGACCAGCCTTTAAAATCATGGTTGCTTTTAAACGGAACATTCGATGTTATGGTAAAGGGTCTACCCACATTATATTGAACGCTTGCAGGCACTTCCCCGCTACCGCCGTTTAAACTGTAGTTAACGGTATACTTCTGCGGAGGGGTAATTGCTTTTTGATATATCATACCGTCTTTGCTGTATACCAATAAAATATCATTACCTTTTGTGAAATTATAATAATCAACTTGCTCGCTTTCATATGGGTCATCAGAATGCAGATTTGTTTTTATAACTAAAAATGCAAGCCCGTCTTCAGAAAACAGCAGATTATAATTTCCGTTGTTACATAAAATAGCATAATATCCGTTTTCGGTTTTTACTAATTTTGTAATTGTATTTTTTTGATTAACAAGGTCTTTTGTAAAGCTTTCACCGTCAGTAGACTTAAATATTGCGGCATTGTTATCAGCATCTTTACCATATGCGATAAACTCCCCGTTTTCAAACAAAACCCCTGCTATAGCGCTTTCATTTTCTATTGCACAGGCGTTAAAGTTTGTTCCGTCTTCAGAATAATAAAGAGTTGATTGACCGTTTTGAAGAACATACGCAATTGTGCACTTATCTCCGAAGATATATGATTTAACCCACTTGAGAGGGAGACCGTTGTATTCGGCCTTGATTTGGAAAAATGTTTCGCCGTTTTCAGAGCTGAACATTTGGCAATAACCGTCTCCGAAGCTTCCGAGTATAAAATATTTGCCGTTATAAAACTCTATTTGTAAAATCGACATATATGATAAATTTGAACTCTGATTATATTCATCCCAAAAAGTTAAATTCTTTTTTTCCATTGTTGTGCCGTCTTTTGTAATATACAACTCAAGTTCATTAGTTTCTTTGTTAAATCCGAAAACATAAAACATTCCCTTTAAAAAGAATAATTCCGATACATTAAAATCAATGTTGATCGGTGTTTCAACACCTGTAATTTTATCAATTTTTAATACATTATTGTTTGCGATCATTAAAACAGTATCGTTTCCCTCAACAACTTTCATGCCATGAAAGCTTTGTGTTCCCACTTTATAATAATTTAATAGATCAGAACTTATTTTAGGCAGATCACTTGAATCAAATATGAAATAATTGTTGTTTGCATAAACTGCACTGGTTGTTCCTGAAGAAAACAAGTCTCCTGTATTTTTTGTAAAGGATGGTTCAGCCCCTTCCGTTATTGGGTCTGAAACATAATAAACATATGACTGAAGATCAAAATCATACATTGTTAAAACAGCACAGTTGTTTAAAAAATAGCCACGATCAAGCCCTTCGCCGTCGAAAACTTTGCAAACACCTGACCAATTATTATTTTCAAAACGATACAGCCATGTTTGCCTGGGTGAGCTTCTTTTTATCATTATACCGTATAAAACACCGTTTATCATCTCTAATTTACGGGAAACAACAGTGTTATCGGATTTGATCATGCTCCAGTTGGTATTATCAAACTGAAATAACTGAGTGTTGTAAAAAGACGAATGATAAGCATAAAGACTGTTACCGTCGGAAACAAGCTCTAAATCGGAATAATCTGAACCGGTAAAAAGATTTACAGATGTAAAGCTGTCAAAGTCTATGGTGCTGTCGATATAAAACTCGGTAGTTCCGTTATTATAAATTTGATATGTTAAATAGAATCTTCCTTTAAAAAATGTTATGCTGTTATATTCTTTATCTTGAGTTTGATGTGCTTGCCAGCTAACCCCGTCGGTTGAAGTTAAAATATCCGTAAGCGTTTTATAACCGTAATTTTCATCATATGTTTGCGTATAACTTAAAGCTACAAGCTGATTGTTCAGCAATCGTAGCTTACTGAAATGCATATCAGCATTATAATAACATTCTTTCCAGTTTTGGGTGTCGGATGAAATTAAAACCGATGTGGCAGCAACGGCATAATATTTTTCGTCTTTATATGTAACGTCAACAGCATTACCAAAATCCGAAATGTCACGCATGGTTGTAAAATTATTATCATTTGCCGATAAAGATATAGGAACAACATTTATAAGCATTGTAAATAATAAAACAACCGCTAAGAACTTTTTCATAAAAAACCTCCGCTAGTTATATTTCGGCAAAGTTACACCGCTTGTTTTAAAATCTGTACATTCAAATTGATAAGCACCGCTCTCACCCTGAGAAGCACCTTCTATGTAAAACTTCATACAAACCCCTGTTTCTTTATCTATGCAATACTCATACTTTAAACTTACACCAAACATGTTATAATCATATGAATATGTTTCACAGCCCCTGCCCGCTATTGTTTGCGACCCCTTACGGATCAGTGAATCTTTAAATTCTGCATATGCAGACATATAACTTAAAAACATCTGTGCCTGGGCTTTAACCTCTTCTTCCGTTAATGATACGCCTGCATATGGCTCAAAACCATTTTCCGAATCACCTAAATACATATCATACTTATCCCCGTTTTTTATGTACAGCATTTCGGTGTTTTCGTCCATTGAAACATAATATCCCGCATTTGTACGCATCATCTTAACCTCAAAGCCTGAATCTTCCTGATTTGTTTCGGATGACGTTATTTTATATGAAATTGAATAATCACCTTTAAGATTATCATCAATATAATTACCGCCATAACTGAATTCGGTGCTGTTGTTCTTATCTTCTTGATTGGGTTCTTCGGTTTGCTGTTTTTCCTCAATCGGATTTTGAATATCTGCTGAAGAAGCTTTTTTATTACTTGTGCAGGCTGCCGATATAAGTGTTAAAACAAGAATGGTTATTAATAATAAAACTTTTTTCACAATAATTCTCCTTTTAAAACAGATTAAGCTTAGGTTTGATAGATTTTTTAATCCGTTTTTTGATAATCACGATAACGAATAATAAGCTCAGCACGGGATTTCACATTAAGCTTTTTATAAATACTCGTCATATGAGTGTTGATTGTTGAATATTTTATTTCCAACTTTTGGGCACATTCTTTAAGAGTATACCCCTCTACCAGCAATCGGAAAACATCAGCTTCTCTTGTTGTGAGTTTAGCAGATATTTTTTCGGAAGGTAAAGCAGGTTCGATAAACTTATTGTTTTCAGGTTCGCAACTTATTTTATGCTTTTTTATCAGCTTATCGAATAATGACATTAACCCACCTCCTTTCATCATATTAATAATACAATAAAAAGCATGGTTAAGGCAATTCGTTAGTTATAATGAAATATAAAATATCCCCCTCATTAGTTCTAATGAGGGGGATATTTTTTCTAGTTTTCTATGTAGTCTTTAAATAAAAGCGTTAACTCTGTTCTGCTGTTTATACCCAGTTTTCTGTATAGGGATGTGCAATATGTGTTCACTGTGGGATAAGCTAAATTCAGCATTGCAGCTGTCTGCCTTAGTGTATATCCGCAAAGCAGAAGCTCACAAACCTCTGTTTCTTTAGGTGAAAGTTTCAACTCGTGCAGCCTTGCACGCAATCGGCTTTCAAATGTGACATCCTCACGGTAGCTGTCATCTATCCAGTCACCTGAATACAACAGCTTGACAAACAACGGAGATAATACAAAAAATAAAATCATTACGCAAACAGAAATAATACTGATAACAGGTAATGCGTTTTCAAACAAACGTATCGTTCCGAATCCAAAGAAATAATAAGCTGCTGAGAAGATTATTCCTGCACGATAAAACGTAAGGCTTTGGAATTTTTTTGTTATGAACCCTGCAAAATAATAAATATTGACCATACCTATTCCGTAAGCAATTCCGAAACATACAGCACAAAGATATGCGGCGATTGAATACATTTCTGAAACAATACTTAAAACAAAACCTAATGCTAACATTGCTGTGGTTATATTTAACATTATACATATATTTAACTTAAACTTTTTTTGTAAAAGAACAACCAGCAACAGCCCCGCAACAATGCTTGCAAAATACCATAATTCAAGTGTATTGTAGCCTGAAAGTTTGATTTGATAAACAACGGCAGGTGCAATAACATCACAAAATGCATAAATCAAAAAAACTATACCCATAAGTGACAAACCAGGTTTAGGAAATGAAGTCTTTTTTAAATCCGGGATATCCGACTGCTCACGGCAAAAAAATGAAGCGCAAACCAGCATACCGGCAAGGCAAACCATTAAAATAAAACTTTTAAAAGATATTAACTTGAAATCATCAGCAAAAACAGGGAAAACAACTAATAACAGCTTAGGTAAAAATACTGCAATAATCATCGAATAAAATTTTTCTGCATTATTTAAAATAATAAAAAAACCATATCCGCATGAAACAAAGATGTGGCCAATAGCCGCCGAAATTATTATTTGTAAAACATACCCGGTTATCTCTCCCGAATTAAAAAAAACCAGAATAATCAGGCAAATAAAAGCGGCAAAAGCACTAAAGACAGTCTTTGGGACGTATTGCGTACCTTTAAATACGACAGCAATTATCGGGCCCACTGCAAGCCAAATATAATTTATTACTTTTTCAACAACTTCTGACGAGCCGTTATTAAAATAAAGAGGATTACCGCCTGATAAAAAACAGCAATAAATCCAAACAAAAACAAGTATCCAACCGAAAAAATACGGCAACGTTTCTTTTCGTACGGATTTTAGACTTAAAGCCCTGCTTGGATTGTTAAATAAACTTTTAAAACTCGAAATAAACTTATTTATTATTAACACCTCAATTTTAAAAAGCGTATTTATTTTTCATACCATAAGTATATCATAAATTTGACAATATTACAAGTTTTTACCTTAAAATAATGAAAATGACAGACCCCAAATTGACCACTCTGTAAAGCCCCACAAAATTAAAACTAGACCATTCTTTTGTAGTACTCTACCATTCTCAAAGTTTTCACCACAACCGAAAATCCGCCCACTACGTGGGTAAAGCCGCTTTGCGGCTTCGCCTCGTAAAACGAGGCCGAATTTTCGGTTGTTTCAGCGTCCGCGGAGCCGTGGCGACTGGCGGATGCGGTTTTGACTACGAATGTAGGGAACGGTTTATAACCGTTCCGCTATGAATTACTACGCAATCTTGTTT
>QAKR01000044.1 GCA_003343705.1 Clostridiales bacterium
GGATGGAACCAAAGAAATCAAATTCGGCTTCGGTAACGATAATTCCGATGAAGAAGGCGGTGGCAATACTCCCGGCAGCGGCAATACCCCTGGTGGAGAAGAGGTCGAAAACATTCCCCAGGTAGGCACTGCTTACAAAGGATGCTACGTGCTGAGCGTGACTGAAGCTACCACGACCAGTGCCACGCTGGAGTTGCTCTCACCGAAAGAAGTGGCAGACGTCAACAAGAACGATGCTGACATTGCCGCCGCCATTGCCCAGTGCGCCGTGAACGGAATAGACGGCTGGAGACTGCCGAATAAGACAGAGTCCAAAGCCATATTCAACAATTATAGAAACAATCAGACGGGAAATGATGTACTAACCGGAGTGTTGGGCGGCACAGCCATTGACACGAAGGCATACTTCTGCAATGACAATGAGGCAGTCAAAACCTTCAAAGCGGGAGATACTTCCTTTGCGATGAAGACAATCGCCACCACCGCCACCGTCCGCACCGTGAGCATCCTCCGGATAACCGTACCATCCACTAAGTAATAGAAAGTATCCAATATATAACAACGAATTACAACGAATTACGACAACGGCAACAATTACGACAACAATTACAATTACAATTACGACAAAGACAATAATAACAATAACAATAACTCTAAATAGACAACATTAAGTATGAGACACTACAGATTCCTCACCGCAGCCCTGGCACTCGCAGCAGTGCTTGCTGCCTGTACCGACAACGAGAAAAAGAACGAAACCGATGGACGCACTGCCATAAGCATCCACGCCAGCATCGGAAGCAACAACGCTGACGAAGACACCCCCGCAGAAAGCACCCGCGCCACCGACACCTCCTGGCAGTCCGGCGACGCCATCGGCGTCCTCCTGTTCAACGCAGGCACCACCGCCGTCACCGAAGGGCTGACCAACTACAAGTACCTCACCACCGGCAACGGCATCTTCAGCCCCGCCGATGAAGTCAACACCGCCTACTACCCCGAGGACGATGCCCAGACCGACATCCTCGCCTACTACCCCTACACCCCCGCCGTGACGCCCGCCTCGCTCGTCGTCCCCATCGACCTGGGCAACCAAACCAACCTCGCCGCCATCGACCTGATGAGCGCCGACAAGCTGCCCGGACTCTCCTCCAGCGCTCCCGACGCCGCACTCACCTTCGCCCACCGCCTGTGCAAGCTCACGCTGAAGCTGGTGCACGACGAAGACGTCGACCTCACCGGCGCCCGAGCCCTGCTGACAGGCACCCCCACCACCGGTAACTGGGATTTGCTCACCGCCACCCTCACCCCCGCAGCCACCGCCACCGACCTGCCCCTCACCCTCAGTGCCGACGGCACCAGCGTCACCGCCATCGTGATGCCCACCCCCGCACGCCCCGGAAGGAGCATCACCCTGATTACCGCCGACGGCAAGTACCTCGTCACCACCATCCCCGACGACCTGCCCCTCACCCCCGGCACCGAGAACGACTACACCCTCACCGTCGAGCCCACCAGCCTCACCATCGGCAGCATCACCATCACCCCCTGGGCAGATGGAATCCATAGCGGCGGAGATACGACGCTGGACGGCATCACCCTTCCCTCGTCCACGCTCCTCGAAGTGAAAGAAGCCGGAAAGTTGCTCCTCAATGCCTACAAGGCAGATGCCCCCGCCCCGGCTGATGGCAGTGCCACCGCAGATGTCCTCGCTGCCACCGGCACCTACCCCGTAACTCTCACCGCCGGCAAGGCTGCCATCAGCACCGACGCCGCTCAAGGCTACGCACCCATCCTTTGGGACAAGCTCGACCGCTACCCCGCCGGCGCCACCACCCTGCAGAACTACGCCTACGCCGCCGGATTCCTGCCCGATGCCTACAGCATAGACGGCAAGCCGACCGCCGACGGCGCAGCCCTGCACCACGAGAAAGACTACCTCTCCGCCACCGCCGCCGCCACGCCTTGGGGCACCTCGCCCGCCTTTGATGCCGAAGGGCACAAACTCGCCCACCTCATGGCGCTCTACACCGTGGAGCTTGCCAGCGACGGCACCTACAACGCCGAGGCGCTGAACGCCGCCCACCTCACCCTGGTACGCAAGCGCGCCACCACCGGCACGCCCGCCATCGACGCCACAGGATTGAAACTGACCGTTGCCGACGTTACCCTCAAGACCGATGCCGACCGCGCTGCCCACACCGTCACCCTGGTGCGCACCGCTCCCGCTGCCGATGCAGCCGCCGGCACCCCCGCCACCTTCGCCGCCATCCTCTGCCCGCAGACCCTGGCAGCCGCCGGCGACGCCTACCTGACGCTCACCCTGGGCACAGGCGCCGCCGCCAAGACCTACACCCTCAGTGCCCCTGCCGATGCCCCCGTCACCCTTGCCGCAGGCACGCGATACACGCTGAAGGCTACCGTACTGAAGACGGGTGTACAGCCCGCCGGCATCGCCCTCGCCCCCTGGACGGAAGTGGGCGGAACGGGAGACTTTGAACCCAACCTCTAACCCCCTAAACATATAGAACATTATGAAAACAAAGAGATACAGCCTCGCCGCCCTCGCCCTCACTCTTCTCGCCCTTGCCGCCTGTCGGCAGGACGATGGTTTGGGCACTGACAACGGCAACGCCGAACCCCTGCCCGTCACCATCGGGCAGATAGCTATTGATGGTGGTGCCACCCGCCTCGCCACCGCCAACCCCGACGCCTGGGAGACGGGCGACCTCATCCGCGTCAGCGCACCCGGCCCCGATGCCACCACGCTGACTGCCACGTACCGATACACCGCAGCCGATGCCGACGCCACCAACCCCGCCGCCCGCTGGACGCAGGTAGACCCTGCCCGCACCGACGACCCCGATGCCGCCCATGCCACCGGCGACACCTACCCCCTCTACCTCGAAAGCCTCGCAGCCACCGGCACCGATGCCCCCGCCACCACCCTCGAAACCTGGGGCGGAAGCGCCGGATGGACCGGCTCCACCGACTACCTGGACCAAAGCACGCCCGGCGCCTACCGCCTGAACGACTACCTCCTCTGCCCCGCCGCCACCCGCGCCCTTGCCCACAACGGCGCCCAGCGCACCTGCCAACTCAGCGGCACCCTCTCCCACCAGCGCGTCAGCCTGGTGCTGAAGGTAGCCGACGGCGGCACCTACAGCCACCGCCTGCCCCAGGACGCCGTGCTGCGCCTCCACCTGACGGACGGCACCACCACCGCCACCCAGGGCCGGCAGCTCACTGCCTGGCGCCAAGGCAAGACCGACGCCAGCGGCACCCCCGGCACCAGCGGATATGTGCCGGCTACCACCACCTTCCGCGCACTCGTGGCGCTGGAAGATGTGCCCGGCATCACCGCCACCGCCACCGTCCGCCCCGGCAGCGTGCTGGGCGAGGTGACCTACACCGACGGCGGCTCGCGCCAGACGCAACGCATCACCTACTCCGTCAAGTCCGCCACCGCAGGCAGCACCGATGCCGACGGAAACGCGCTGATAGCTGCCGGCACGCGGATTACCGTGACGGCGACGTTCCGGGATATTCCCTACACGCCCGATCCCGACCCGACGCCCGACCCGACGCCCGATCCCGATCCCACACCGAGCAACGTCACCATCCAAGGCAGCGCCACGCTGGCACCCTGGCAGGACACGGACCTGGGAGAGGTGGGGACGGAAGAGGTGACGGACATAGAGCCCGTGACTGAAGGCGAAAAGACCATCTACCAGATATACACCGCCGAAGGGCTGAAAGAGTTTGCCGACATGGTGAACGGAACGGAAGCCTATGCCACCGCGAGGAGCAACGGCAAGACAAAAGACCCTGCCGCCAACGCCCGCCTGATGGCGGACATCGACCTGAGCAGCGTGTGCGGCGCGTCGGTGGGTGGCGAGCCGGGCACCAGCTGGGCGCCGATGGGCAGCACCGACAGCAACGACAACCCCTACACCGGCACCTTCGACGGACAAGGGCACACCGTGCGCGGGCTGTATATCTCGTCCGCCAGCTACCGGTGCGCCGGGCTCTTCGGAGCCATCGGCACGAATGGCAAGGTAGAGCACCTGCGGGTGGAGGCGACGGAGGTAAAGAACACATATAACACTTCTTCCAATGCCGGCGGCACCGGCGTATTGGCAGGATACAACAGCGGCACCATCACCGCCTGCCATGCCAAGGGCAACGTCTCGAGCAGCGGAAACAACAGCTACATCGGCGGGCTGGTGGGATACAACAACAGCGGCACCATCACCGACTGCCATGCCACGGGCAGCGTCTCGAGCAGCGGAAACGACAGCTACATCGGCGGGCTGGTGGGATACAACGGCGGCACCATCACCGACTGCCATGCCACGGGCAACGTCTCGGGCAGCGGAAACGACAGCTACATCGGCGGGCTGGTGGGATACAACGTCAGCAGCACCATCACCGACTACTATGCCATGGGCAACGTCTCGGGCAGCGGAAACATCAGCGGGCTGATGGGATACAGCAGCAGCAGCACCATCACCGCCTGCTATGCCACGGGCAGCGTCTCGGGCAGCGGAAACATCGGCGGGCTGGTGGGAAACAACAGCACCAACACCATCACCGCCTGCTATGCCACGGGCAGCGTCTCGGGCAGCGGAAACAACAGCAACATCGGCGGGCTGGTGGGAAACAACAACAGCACCAGCCCCATCACCGACTGCTTCTGGCAGAAAGGAGCTGACGGCACTCCCACCGCGGGCATTGGCGGCAGCTACGGCAGCGGCGGCAACATCACCCTCACAGAAATCACCGGGACGGAGCCAAACACTTGGGAGAATGCTGTCGGCAAGTACGAAGCTGCCGGGGGACAGAGCCGCACCTCTACCCTCAACGCATCCATCTACGATTGGAACAGCAGCTACGGCACCAGCTCTGACTTGCACTGCGGCTACTGCTTCGTGAAGAACCCGGCTTACAAGTCCGCCGCCGACACGCCCGGCGTGGCGCCGCTTCTGCTGACTCCGATTGAGGAGTGAGGAGGAGAAGAAGTAGCAGATGCTGCTCGCGGTTATGCCCTTTCAGGGCGCAAAGCCAGGGAGCACGTGCACACGTAGGGCGTTGCCCTACGCTATATAATGAAGCCCTTTCAGGGCGAACGACGTAATTAAGAACCGTCACCCCCGTCCTGGCGAACGACGTAATAAGAACCGCCACCCCCGTCCTGGCGGACGACGTAATAAGAACCGTCACCCCTCTGTGATACTCTGTGTCCTCTGTGGTGAAACCGATAACAATAACAATAAATAGAATGAAGATAATGACAACAATCACCCGATTCACCGTTCCGGCGGATTTCAAATCCGCCGGAACTAAGCTGCTCACCGACGCAGCCCGCTTGCTGACGACCTCTGCCGTCCGCACCCGCGCCGCCTCCGCCCGAGCGCTGACCACCGCCCTCGCCCTCGTCGGCGCAGGCGCCCTTGCCCTTATTGCCTGCCATCCCGACGACGTGGTGACACCGGCAGATGGCGAGATGATAACCCTCTCCGCCACCGCCGCACTGCCCGGAGCAGGCATCACGACGCGCACCGCCACCACCAGCCGCGACGTTTACTTCACCGACAACACGTCGATGGACATCGTGCTGAACAAGTACACCGGCAGCGCCGCCGACGCCACCGCCACCGCGTATGCCTACACCCTCACCCCAAACAAGGACTCGGAAGCCACCAGCGCCGCCATCGCCCCGACGTCCGCCAGCGGCAGCACCGTCCCCGACGCCACCAAGCCCGGCGGCATCAGCGTGCCCTCCGGCAGCACCGTCTACCTGGGCATCCCCCAGATGAAGATGGAGCTGAAGATGAAGCTGCCTACGGGAATAGTGAACAACCCGGACAACACTGCCCAAGGCTCCGAGACCGCCCTCGTCCCCTTCTTCACCCGGGCGGAGATGAAGAAGCAGAGCTTCACGGCAAGCACCACCCTCACCCTGCCGCTGACCTACACCACCGCCGCCCTGTGCCTGCGCCTGGTGATAGCCGACGGAGCGAAAGTAGTCACCGCCACCTGCCCCGACCTGCCGATGGCGGGCGATGACGCCACCCGCTCCCTCACCCCCACCCGCACGGACGGATTCGGGGAGGGCAACGGCATGCTGAGGGAGGGCTCCTCCCCCACCCACCAAACCGTCATCTTCGGAGAGCTGACGCCGGACACGGACCTGAAGCCGGGCAACCTCATTGCCCTGCTGCAGCTGGACGAAGTCGAGAGCCTCAATAGCAACTCCACCACCGCCGGCAAGCTGCTCGCCGTGAAATGGCCCGCCTCGCTGGGCACCAAGACCGTGCCCGCCGCCGGGCAGATGATGACCCTCACCGTACACGTCGACCGCACGATGGCGGGCATCGACCCGAACGGCATCACCATTGGCGGGTTTGCCGATGGCAATGGCGACGGCGAAGACATCACCGTGGGATACCAGGGCGCCGACGGGACGCAGCCACTGGACACCAAGATATTCAACGCCAGCAACCCGCTATGGGTAGTGGCAGGCGGGGGCAGCGACAACAATGCCACCACCGATAAAACCGTGCTGAAAAACGTGCGCGCAGCGCTGGACGCGATGAGTACAACCAGAGCCAGCACCGAAGGCACCATAGACCTGGTGCTGACAGGGGTGACGAGCCTGCCGATGTACCCAAAAGAGAACAACAACTACGTCGGTGCCTTCGCAAACTACCCCCAGCTGCGCAGCGTCAGCCTGCCTGCGGCAACCATCATCGGGGACTACGCCTTCAACGCCTGCACCGACCTCACCAGCGTCAGCCTGCCTGCGGCAACCACCATCGGGAAATACGCCTTCACTGCCTGCACCAGCCTCACCAACGTCAGCCTGCCTGCAGCAACAACGATAAGTAACTCCGCCTTCGATGGCTGCACCGGCCTCACCAGCCTCAGCCTGCCTGCGATGACGAAGATATGGTGGAGTCTATTTACCATCTGCTCCAACCTCGTCAGGCTCGATATCTCCGGCGTGACAGATGCCAAGAATATCACAGATGGTGACCCAAGCCTCCCCAGCCCCACCCCCATACCCGAACCCAC
>QAKR01000037.1 GCA_003343705.1 Clostridiales bacterium
GCGTTTATCGTCAGGGTTTTCATATCCTGTAATTTTAGTAGGATTGCAAAGAAGATTAAATTCTATTCCCTCTTCCATAGCATGTTCAACTTCTTCTTTACGTGCAGGAAGTTCTTCCATGCTGCGGCGATACACAATATAAACCTTTTCAGCACCAAGTCTCAGGGCTGTTCTTGCAGCATCCATTGCAACGTTTCCGCCACCAACAACAGCAACTTTTTTTGCATGCATAATAGGTGTTTGGCTTTCAGGATTATATGATTTCATCAGGTTACTTCTGGTTAAAAATTCATTTGCCGAATAAACACCTTTAAGCGATTCGCCTTCAATACCCATAAAGCGAGGAAGGCCTGCTCCGCTGCCTATAAATACAGCTTCATAACCCATTTCGAATATTTCATCAACAGTAAGCGTTTTGCCTATAACCATATTGGTTTCAACATCAACACCTAATTGCTTTAAAGTTTCAACTTCCTTTTGCACGATAGCTTTAGGCAGTCTAAATTCCGGGATTCCATAAACAAGAACTCCTCCTGCAAGATGCAGTGCTTCAAAAACCGTAACTTTATAACCTTTTTTTGCAAGATCCCCGGCACAAGTAAGCCCTGCTGGGCCTGAACCCACAACAGCAACTTTATGGCCGTTTTGTTTAGGCATATCTGCAGCATCTTTACAATTTTCGTTGTGATAATCCGCAACAAAACGCTCAAGTCTACCTATACCAACAGGCTCTCCTTTTATTGCACGAACACACTTACACTCACATTGAGATTCCTGAGGACAAACACGGCCGCAAACAGCAGGAAGGCTTGAAGATTCAGAAATAACTTTATATGCTTGTTCAAATTCACCGTCTTTTACATATGAAATAAACTTAGGAATATTTATATTTACCGGGCAGCCTGCCACACAAGGCATGTTCTTGCAGTTAAGGCAACGCGCAGCCTCATCCATTGCCATTTCTTTTGTATACCCTGTGGCAACTTCGTTAAAGTTATGCGCACGCACTTGTGCCGGCTGTGTCGGCATTTCATTTTTTTTCAAACTCATGTTAGGCATTATTTTTCTACCTCCTTATTAAAGAGGTTGCATGTTTTTTCATAGGCATGTCGCTCAAAGTCTTTATACATTGAAGATCTCTCCATTGCCTCGTCAAAGTCTACCTCAAACCCGTCAAAATCAGGCCCGTCGACACATGCAAACTTTGTTTTTCCACCAACAGTTAGGCGGCAGCCACCGCACATCCCTGTTCCGTCAATCATAATCGGGTTCATTGAAACAGTTGTTTTAACACCATATGGTTTTGTTGTTGCAACAACAAATTTCATCATTATCAAAGGCCCAATTGTGATGACTTCATCGTAGTTTTCACCTTTTTCAATTGCTTCTTTAAGAGGAGCGGTAACAACACCCTGCTGTCCGTACGAACCATCATCAGTTATTACTGTTAATTTTTTACTTACAGCATTAAATTCATCTTCAAGAATTAATAAATCTTTATTTCTAAAACCTATAATAGAATGAACTTCACAGCCTTGTTCGTGTAATTTTTGAGCAACAGGTAATGCTATAGCACAACCTACCCCACCACCGACAATACAAACTTTTTTTAATCCGTCTGTTTTTGTAGGTGTACCTAAAGGCCCGACGAAATCACAAATAGAATCGCCTTCTTTAAGTTCATTTAATTTTTTTGTTGTTGCGCCGACTATTTGAAAAATTATTTTTACGGTTCCAGCTTGCCTGTCATACCCGGCAACCGTAAGCGGGATTCTTTCACCCATATCGTCAACACGAAGTATTATAAACTGGCCCGCTTGAGCTTTTTTTGCAACAAACGGAGCTTCTATATCCATTTCTGTAACCGTTGGATTAAGCGGTTTCTTGTTTACAATTTTGTACCCCATAATTTTCCTTCCTTTTTTTTACAGTCGTACAGCGTGCGGGTTGAGCAATTCCCACACGCTGTTTCGACAAGCAGAGAGTTAATTATTAAGATCAGAAGTCAACTTCTGTATCGTAATAGCAGCATTTAAGCAGTTTTTCCATCTCTTCTTGACTCGGTTGACGGGGATTTGACCCTGTACAAGCATCAAGAATTGCGTTTTTAGCAATTTCGGGAAGTCTTTCTAAGAAAACTTCTTCCGGAACAAAGCCGTTTTCGCAGGGATAACTGTCAGCACCGTAATTTTTGATACAGTGCGGTATATTTAAGTCGTCACTCATCTTTCTGAGGTAAGCGATGAGGAGTTCGATTTTTTCTTTAACACTGTTACCGCCAAGATTCATATAATCAGCTATGGTAGCATAACGTTTTGCAGCTGTTTCGTCTTTAGCATTAAATGCAATTACTTTCGGCAAATACATGGCATTTGCAGCACCATGAATTATATGAGAGCCATAATCTGCAAATATTGCACCTGTTTTATGAGCCATTGAGTGAACTATACCAAGTAGTGCGTTTGAAAACGACATACCGGCAAGGCACTGTGCATTGTGCATTGAATCTCTTTTGGACATATCGCCGTTGTATGAATCAACTAAATCGTTTTGAATCATTTTTATTGCATACAGTGCAAGAGGATCTGTATAATCGCAGTTTGCAGTAGAAACATATGCTTCAACAGCGTGAGTCATAGCATCCATACCTGTGTGTGCAACAAGCTTTTTAGGCATTGTTTCTGCAAGATCAGGGTCTACTATTGCAACGTCGGGAGTGATTTCAAAATCAGCGATAGGATATTTAATACCTTTGTTATAATCAGTAATTATTGAAAACGCCGTAACTTCAGTTGCTGTACCGGATGTTGAAGGGATTGCACAGAAATGAGCTTTCTTTCTAAGCTTAGGAATACCGAAAACTTTGCACATCTCTTCAAATGTTATATCGGGATATTCGTATTTTATCCACATAGCTTTTGCAGCATCTATCGGTGATCCGCCACCCATTGCGACGATCCAGTCAGGCTCAAAATCGAGCATTTCCTGTGCGCCTTTCATAACTGTTTCTACAGACGGATCCGGTTCTATACCTTCAAACAGCTTGACTTCCATACCGGCTTCTTTAAGATATTCAACAGCCTTGTCAAGAAAACCAAACTTCTTCATCGAGCCTCCGCCTACACAGACGATTGCTTTTTTACCTTCAAATGTTTTCAATGCCTCAAGAGCGCCTTTTCCGTGATAAAGGTCACGGGGTAATGTAAATCTTGCCATCTTAATTCTCCTTTTTTTGTTTTTGCATTTTTTTGTATTTCTTTTTGCTACACGTATATAATACCACAAAAGTCACGTTTTGTAAAATGTTTTTAAGATATATCGGTATTATTGTATCGATATACCATTAGCGATACAATAAAAATATAAAAAAACTGTCGCAATAAAGCGACAGTTTCAAATATGATTAAGCTTGAATTTATTTGTTATAAAGCTGCGATTTGTGCGTTTGTTCTTACATCAGGCACTATATTGATAAAAATTGCATAAGAATAACCTTCTGAACCTGAGGGGGCATATATATGTGTATAATTCGGTATAGCACTGAAAACAGGAGCATTACGATTAATTAAAGTCACGCTGCTTGATAAACCAATTGTAGTAAGCCCATAACATTCTATAAAAGCCCCTGCTTTAATTTCTGTATTGCAGTTTGCATTATAAGGGATAACAAACTTCTGCAAAGATGTACATTTTTGGAAGGCATTGGAATCTATAAGACTTACGCCTCCATTTATATTGATATTTGCAAGATTACTGCAATTATAGAAAGCTTTTTTTCCTATAGATAAGCTTGTGCTGTTTACAGTTAACGTTGTTATTGAAAAACACCCTAAAAATGCATTATCTCCAATTGTATTAAGCGATGCAGGAAGAACAATATTGTTACCCCCGCTTCCTAATGAAATACAAGATGTAAATGCAAAATTTCCTATTTGCGTCATAGTAGAGGGGAATGTTACGGAAGTAAGATTACTGCAAAAAGCAAAAGCATAATTTGGAAGTGAAGTTAATGTTGAAGGCATTGTTAATGTTGTTAATTTACTGTTCCCGGAAAATGCATATTCTGTCAACAATGTTGTTCCGTTAGGAATTACATATGATTGTGAATAATATGCTTGCGGAAATTGTATTAGTGTTGTTCTGTCTTTATTAAACAAAACATCATTAAATGAAGCATAGTAAGGATTATTTGCATCTACATTAAATCCACCGAGGTTTTTACATCCAAAAAACGCATAAGCTCCAATATTTTCAATACTGCTGGGAATTACAACCCAATTTAATTCCGAGTTTCCTGCAAACGCAGACTCCGCTATGTTTTTAACTGCAATTCCATCAATCTCGCTAGGTATTTGAACGTAACCGTTTGCTCCTGAATAACCCGTTATTGTTTGAGTAGTAGCATTAAACTCAAAACCACCGGACGCATTATTTAATGATTTATATGTATTAACTAGACCACCTGAAAGGCACAGATTTTTAAGCCCGTCAAACTTATCGCTCCTACGCATTATAATTTGTTTAAGTTGCATACCGGTGTACACTTTATGAATAACACCAAGTGAAGACCTTACTTCTATATTCCGTGAAATTGTAAGTGCTGCCGTACCGGCAATAATAGCTGCAGCGTATGAAGTTGAGGTAGATAAATCGCCATAATAATCGTAAGGTGTCGGATTAGGAACCGTAGGCAAAATAGTTGAAAAAGCAGTTCCCCCCGGTGCAGTTATGTCAACCCACTGCCTTCCGTAATTTGATATATCTGCCGAAAAGGTATTTGCTTCATAAGGAGGATTCTGTGTGTAATTCGTTGATGTAACAGAGATAATATTATCTAAAGGATATGCTGCAGGATAGCAAGGTTGTTCACTCGCATTATCTCCGGCAGCGGCAACAAAAAGCCCAGGGTAGCTTTTAATTGCATTATACATAGAAACGCTATATGTGTCTCCAGCAAATCCACAACATAAAATAGGAATTTTTTTTGCTGTAGCATATTGAATTGCAGCTATAATTGCAGCTTCATTTATAGTCCCAAAACTATCTGAAACCTTAAGATCTGCAAGCTTTATATTCCATGTAACTCCTGCAATACCAATACTATTATTCCCGTTTGCCGCCATAAGTCCGGCAACTTCAGTCCCGTGTCCATCATTTGTTGTTATGGAATAAGATGAAGGTAGTTGTGTATTATTATAAAAATCCCATCCGTTAATATCATTAATATATCCGTTGCCATCGTTATCTGTTGTATCACCGGGATTTTCAAGCAAATTCACCCACTGACGGCCTTGAAGATCAGGATGATTAAAATCTATACCGGTATCTATTACTCCGACAACAACAGAATCATCTCCGACAGTATCATACCATGCTGAGTTTATCTGTAATGGAATAGCATAAGCTTGCTTTGTACTATAACAATAATATTGATCATTTGGAGTAACTCTTGCTTGTCTTATTAAATCATCATTTCCGGTAAATTTTAAATCAGCTTCGTAATGATAATTAGGTTCTGCATATACAACAACGCTGTATGAATTTAATTTTTGTATTGCAGTAAGAAGGGTTGACCTCAAACAATCATTTAAAGTAATAATATAGGCATCAGAAGTGTCCGTATTTGCATTTGAATAAGCAGTATAACTTGAGAACCCTGCTACAGAATTAAATGTAGAAGTTAAGTTGATTTGATATTGAGTCGTTCTTACTGAATACTGCTCCGGTGTTTCGTCTGCGGATTGTGGAGGGTTTGGAGTAACCCCTACAAGAATTGAGCTGTTTTGATAAGGTGGATTAACTGCAAATGTTTGGTTGATTGCAAATGATGCAAAAAGAGTTGTTGTCATAGCCAGAGTTAATATAAATGCTATCGATTTCCTAAAACTTTTTACCATTTAACATCCTTCTTTCTTTTACCAAAATTCTAATTTCCTGTTTTTTTGTTTAAACGGATACTATTTATTTCCGTTTTTTTGACATAATCCTCCTTTATAAACTACATTATACATCTTAATTTGCGTTATGTCAATATTTAGTTTTATTTATTTTCATATTATTTTTCTTATATTTTATTATTTTTACATTTTCAAGTTAATTACATAATATATATTATTTTATATTTTGTCATGTAAAGAATAACAAAATTTTCATACACATTTTAGTCTTAAGAATACTTTTAATTGATATAAGTTATTAGTAAAAATATTTTAAAATAATTTTTTTACATAAAAAAGGAAAAGGTATATACCTTTTCCTTTTATTTTTAAACTATTTAATTATTCTGCAGTTTCTTCTTTATTTTCAGACATTTCTTTGAGAGCATCTTTGCGTGAAAGATTAATTCTACCCATTCTGTCTATTTCAACAACCTTAACCCAAATCTCATCTCCGACGCTGACAACATCTTCAACTTTATTAACACGCTTTTCGTCAAGTTTAGAGATATGAACAAGGCCGTCTTTGCCCGGAGCGATTTCGACAAATGCGCCAAATTCCATTATTCTTACAACTTTACCATAATAAAGTTTACCGACTTGAGGACCTTCAACAATCATTTTAATTGTTTCAAGTGCTGCTTTTCCAGAAGCTTCATCAATATAGCAAATATATGCTTTACCATCATCTTCGATGTCGATTTTAACACCTGTGTCGGCAATGATTTTTTGAATAACTTTACCACCTGTACCGATAACTTCTCTGATTTTATCAGTAGGAATACCGTAAGTGATAATTTTGGGAGCAAAGGGAGAAAGTGTTTCACGAGGTGCGGGTATTGAATTAAGAATTACTTCATCAATAATTTTAATTCTTCCTGCACGAGTTACTTCAAACGCTTTTTCGATCATTTCATAAGTTAAACCGTCGATTTTTATATCAACCTGAATTGAAGTAATACCCTTCTTTGTTCCGGCAACTTTAAAGTCCATGTCGCCGTAGAAGTCTTCAAGACCTTGAATGTCTATCATTGTTTCCCATTCGTCGCCTCTTGTAATAAGGCCACAAGATATACCTGCAACAGGGGCTTTGATAGGAACACCTGCATCCATAAGAGCAAGAGTAGATCCGCAAACAGAGCCCTGTGAGGTTGAACCGTTAGAGGAGAGGACCTCAGAAACAAGGCGGATTGCATACGGAAATTCTTCTTCAGACGGCAATACAGGCTCAAGAGAACGCTCTGCTAATGCACCATGACCGATTTCACGTCTTCCTGCACCGCGTGAAGATTTTGCATCGCCAACTGAATATCCAGGCATGTTATAATGATGCATATAACGTTTGCTGTCTTCATCGTCGATACCGTCAAGCTTTTGCTTTTCAGCAACAAGACCGAGAGTAGCAATTGTTAAAACTTGTGTTTGACCACGGCTGAAAAGGCCTGATCCGTGAACACGGGGTAAAACGCCTACTTCTGCATGAAGAGGACGGATTTCATCAAGTGTTCTGCCGTCAACACGTCTATGGTCTTCGAAAAGCCATTTTCTTACGATTTCTTTTTGAAGCTTATAAAGGACTTCCCCGATAGAAGATTCTATTTCAGGGTATTTTTCTATAAGAGCTTCTACAATTTCAGCTTCTGCTCCAAGTAAGCGAGCATCACGTATATCTTTGTCGTCTGTATCAAGGCAGTATTCAATCTTTTCATATGCAAATGTTTTTACATCGTCATATAAATCATGATCGACTTCTATTATATTATAGCTAAATTTAGGTTTGCCAATTTCAGATTGAATGCTTTTAATAAACTGGCACATCTTTTTAAGCTCTTTATGAGCTTCAATAATTCCTTTAAGCATAATATCATCAGGAATTTCGTTAGCACCGGCTTCTATCATAACAATTTTTTCTTCAGTTGCGGCAACGGTAACAGCCATTTCTGAAGCAGCTCTTTGAGCACTTGTGGGATTAAAAACATATTCTCCGTCTACATATCCCAATGAAAGTCCGGCAACAGGGCCGTTCCAGGGAATATCAGAAATTGATATAGCAATAGATGCGCCAATCATGGCAGCAATCTCCGGCGGATAATCGTTATCAACAGCCATAAGAGTTGTTGAAACAACAACATCATTGCGCATGTCTTTGGGGAAAAGCGGACGGAAAGGACGGTCTATAACACGTGAAGCAAGAATTGCTTTTTCCGAAGGCTTGCCCTCTCTTTTAAGAAATCCACCCGGTATTTTACCGACGCTGTAAAGTTTTTCCTCATAATCAACGGCTAAAGGGAAATAGTCTATACCGTCACGAGGTTTTGCAGAAGCAGTTGCTGTTGCCAAAACACAGGTATCACCGTATCTAATCATACAAGAGCCGTTTGCAAGCCCTGCAAATTTACCTGTTTCAACAACAAGAGGTCTACCTGCAAATGTTGTTTCAAAAGTTCGTTCGTTTGCGTAAATGTCCATTTTTTTGGTTCTCCTTTATTTATGATTAAACGGACATTTTGAGCAGTTATATGAAAATACAAGACGGTTATAATAAAACAAAATTATATCCTCATATAACTGCCAAAAATCAAATGCCCGTTTTTTACTAAATTACTTACAAAGGGGCTGTCTTACGACAGCCCCAACTGTTGTTTACTTACGAATGCCGAGTTTTTCAATGATAGCACGATATCTAAGAACGTCTTTTTTCATAAGATAATTCAAAAGATTTCTTCTTTTACCAACCATCTGCTGAAGACCTCTGCGAGAATGGAAATCCTTCTTATGAGTTTTAAGATGCTCTGTCAGAGTGATAATTCTACCTGTCAGTATAGCGATCTGGACTTCCGGAGATCCGGTGTCTTTCTCGTTTGTGCGATTGGCTTCAATTATTGCAGCCTTTGCATCCTTTGTCATCATAATCTTGTTCACCTCCGTTTAATATTCGCCAAAATGTGAGGTTCGCTTTCGGTGAAAAAAAGCCTGCCCACATTCGGTATGATATTATTTTACCATAAAATATTACTTTTGTAAAGAGGTGATTTCGAATTTTTTATGATTTTTACCTTGAAATATAAAGCATACGGTCTTCTGCTATTTCTTCGCTTGTCAAACCATTGTTTTTCATAATTAACTGCGGACTTGCAGAATATTTTTTTGCTATGTCCCATACACGATCGCCTTTACATGCATAATAAAGAACCATTTGCGAAAGTGGGGCTTTCTTTTCGGGTAATTCATTTATCTCTGTTATTGCGCCGTATTCACAGGACATATCTATCATTCCCGAATAAACACCCTTTATCCGCATTTGTAATCCGTCACCAACAGGCATACACGAAATATCGCTGACATCAGCTGCAATATTAAAACTCATTGCCATAGGAGCTTTTTTTACCTGCTTTTCAAATGTAAACGGAATGCTTTTTTCTACAGGAATAATATCTCCGTTTGAATCTTTATAAACCGCAAAAACATCATAATTCCCTTGTATTACAGCGTTTTGTTTTTGTGAATCATAAAAAACACCTGTAGCAAAAGCAGAACAACCGTAATCAATAATCTCTTCTGCATTAGAAGCTTCAATACGTTGCTCACAGTCAAAATCTTCACGAACAGGTACTATTTTATGGAACAATACAGGTTTTTGGACACATTCAATAGTTTTTGTGGGTGAAAATGCATCAACGCCCAGCTCAGTCTCTGAATCGGCATAACAAAGGACTGATACGCTGATTTCGGCATCATAAGGAATAATATAATTATCAGCAGTTTCCTTAAGTAGGGCTTTAAAATCACTTAAATCAAAAAATGCAAGGCATTTAGCATCTTCGCCAAGCTCACAGGTAGGGATAATTTGAGAAAGAGGAATTTTTGTTGTATACAGGCCAAAGGTTCCGTTTGATTTTGAATACACAATTCTAAGAACCATATCACCTCTTGCGATTACTTTATTTGAAAGCATTTTTACATCATTGCTTTCAAAAGAAACTGAATAACGAAGAATTTTTGAAACATCCATACCTTTTTCAAGTTCAATCTCATCCGATATTTTAAGGGTTTTCTGTTCTGAACAAAGAACATCCGAATATTCGGCATTAACATTTTTCATTTCTAAGCCACACTTTTTATTTTCCGGAAGACAAGGTGTAATGTTAGCTGAAAAAACATTAATACAAATCTCTACGGTAGCTTTTACAAACATTTTTTGGGGACTTAATGCGCGTGTATTATAATAGGTAGTGTGGGCGCGTGCCATTATTTGAGGAGGCTCGGACGTTTTTAATTCAGTTGAATAGGAAAACGGCGATTGATGAAACATAGAAACCATTCCACCGTCACCTTCAGGCAGATAGCATATTTTAAAGTCAACTATCCCTTCAATAAACGCTCTGTCTCCCCTTACACTTTGAGTACGGATCATAGATGTTGCTTCAGTCTTAACTATTTTCATTACCGGAGGACAGTAATCCGGTAATATTATTTCGCTTTCAGCCGAGCTTTCACCAATAATAGTTTGAACAAGTCCGGTTGACGTAATAAAATTATTTTCCATTTCAAACACTCCTTTAAAGTTTTATGGTAATAAGTATGCGAAATGAACAAATAATATGACGCAAAATGATTATTGAGATCCAAATAAATATTTTTTATCATACCTAAATTACAATACGAATACGAAGAATTTTGTCGAAAAGATATTGTTGCAATTTGACAAAATATGGTGTATAATGAGAGCACAAACTCGAAAGGGAGAAGAAAATGATGAAAAATTTAAAAGATTACATGCAAGAAACTGAAAGACATCGAATTATTAACGACGAAAAAACTGTTAATTTTATCTATCCCAAAAGGATTCTTAAAACAGAAGGCTGTGTTGAAAATTCTGAAGCTCTGTTAGAGGTACGTGAAGGTCAAGCCACCCTTGAGGCCGGGGAGCTTTGTATGATGAAAAAATCTAATGGTAAAGCATACATACTTCTTGATTATGGGTTTGAAATGCACGGTGGAGTACAAATCACAACGCATGCAACAGCTGGCAGTGTTCGCGTAACATTCGGAGAAAGTGCAATGGAAGCTCTTTCTGATATAGGTGGAAATAAAGGTGCTACAAACGATCACGCAATACGTGACAGTGTTTACAAGTTAAGTTGGTTAGGGACTACCAATATCGGTAATACAGGTTTCCGATTTGTTAAGATTGAACTGGCAGACGATACTGAAGAGTTGGCTATAAAAACAATACGTGCCGCATTCACCTATAGGGATCTGCCATACAAAGGTACATTTGATTGCAGTGATGAAAAGCTAAACAAAATCTGGCAAACAGCGGCATACACCGTTCAACTGAATATGCAGGATTTTGTGTGGGACGGGATTAAACGAGACAGGCTTGTTTGGATCGGAGATATGCATCCTGAAGTTTCTACAATTCAATACGTTTTCGGTGAACATGATTGTGTTACAAAAAGTCTTGATCTTATTCGCAACAATACGCCTATACCAAATGTAATGAACGGAATCCCAGCATATTCAATGTGGTGGGTTCTTATTCACAGAGATTGGTTCAGACAAAACGGGAATATTAATTATCTAGAAGAACAACATACATACATTGCAGATCTGGTGAAATTTTTAAGCGGCTTTATCGGCGAAGGCGGAGTTTCAAATATAGAAAACAATTTCCTTGACTGGCCTTCATCCACTAACCCCGAAGGGCAAAAAGCCGGAGTACACTCGTTGTTTATATTAACAATGAATGCTGCTGCCGACATTTTTGATGCACTTGAAGACGAACAAAACGCAGATTTTGCACGTTTATGCGCTAAAAAACTTTCTGCACATTTATATGATCCTAACGGTCTTAAGCAGGCATATGCACTCCAGGTTTTAGCAGGTATTCGTAAACCTGAAGAAGTTGCAGAAACTCTTATTAAAAACGGAGTTCACGGCTATTCCACGTTCCTCGGTTATTACATACTCAAAGCACTGGGACAAGCTGAAAAAATAGACGAAGCTCTTGATCATATAAAAGAATACTGGGGTACAATGCTTGATCTTGGGGCTACTACATTCTGGGAAGATTTTGATATAGATTGGGCTCAAAACTGTTCTACTCTCGACGAAATCCTTGAACCGGGAACAACAAAAAAAGATATCCACGGGGATTTTGGAGGCTATTGCTATACAGGTTACAGACATAGTTTATGTCATGGCTGGGCTTCAGGCCCTGCACCGTTTTTAATGGAATATGTTTTAGGCATACGTCCGATAAAACCCGGCTGCAAACAGGTTCTTATTGCCCCGGAGCTTGGTTCCTTATCATTTGCAAAAGGCTCATATCCCACACCATACGGAATAATTTCCGTTGAGCACACTCGAAGTGAAAACGGTGAAATAAAAACGCTTGTCGATGCACCGGATGAAATTGAAATTGTTTTAGGTTAATAAAAGTATATAAAAAAGACCTTGCCGAATATGTTAATTCGGCAAGGTCTTTTTAAGTATATAAGTTATTTATTCCATTTCTCAAGTTCATCTTGAATATATTTTAATTTAAGAAGTTTGTTTTTAACTTGTTCAACATTAAAAAGAACTGCATTATTTGAATCAAATTCTGTTAGCCTGTTTTTTGAAGAATTTCCATTTACAAAATACTTATCATAATTCAAATCTCTTTTATCACACGGAACACGATAAAAATTGCCCATATCAATAGCATTGGCACATTCTTCGTTAGTTAATAAGGTTTCATACATTTTTTCGCCGTGACGAATACCAATAACTTTTATATCGTTATCTGCATGGAAAAGTTCCTTAACCGCCTGAGCAAGAACGGCAATTGTACAAGCATCAGCTTTCTGAACAAGAATATCTCCGCTTTCACCATTTTCAAATGCAAACAAAACAAGATCTACAGCTTCTTCAAGCGTCATAATAAATCTAGTCATGCTGGGATCTGTAATAGTAATTGTTTGGCCTGCTTTGATTTGGTCTATCCAAAGAGGAACAACCGACCCACGGGAACACAAAACATTACCATATCTCGTGCAACAAATTTTTGTTTTATCCGGTGATACTGTTCTTGATTTTGCGACCACTACTTTTTCCATCATTGCTTTAGATGTACCCATTGCATTTACCGGATAAGCAGCTTTATCTGTTGACAAGCAAATAGCGGTTTTTATTCCGGCATCAATTGCTGCCGTTAAAACATTATCAACTCCGAAAACATTAGTTTTAACTGCTTCAAGAGGAAAGAATTCGCATGAAGGAACTTGTTTAAGAGCTGCTGCATGAAATATATAATCTACCCCATGCATTGCATTTTTAACAGAAGCAAGGTCTCTTACATCACCAACATAGAATTTAATTTTTTTAGATTTCTCAGGCATTTTAATCTGAAAAGAATGCCTCATATCATCTTGTTTTTTTTCATCACGCGAAAATATACGAATTTCGCCTATATCCGTGTCAAGAAACCGGTTCAAAACGGCATTGCCGAAGCTGCCTGTTCCACCTGTAATTAATAGCGTTTTATTTTTAAACATCCATATGCCTCCAATAGTATAATCATATATTAATTTAAATGCAATTTGATGGTATTAAAGTTATTTGTTTATCTTGTTGTACAGATAAGTATACAAAAAACAAAAAAACAGCTTTAATACCTTAAATTGCGTTTTAATCAAAAATTAAATGCAATATCTCTATCTAAATTATAATAACTTATATAACACACAGCTTAAACTCATTTAACAAAGTTTTACAAAATGTATTTTTAGAAAAGTTTTTCAAGTAATAATTATAAGAATTTTCACCAAACGTATTATCTCTATTTAGGATAAATAATCGAACATTATTTGCTAATGCGTATTGGTCTTCAGCTTCCCCTGCATATCCGCAATCTGCTTTTTTAATAATTGAATATGTTTCACCGTTTATAGCTCCGATTATAGGTTTTCCGGCAAGCATATATGTTTGTAACTTTCCGGGAACAGTCAGCGATAAAACAGGGTCAGACTGCATTGTAATAATCATCGCATCTGCCATTGCATAATATTTTGGCATTTGCTCAACGGGTTTACGCCCGTAAAAAACAACAGATTTCAAATTATATTTTTCAGCAAGTATCTTACAGTTATCAAGCTCTGACCCATCACCTACTATATGCCACTTAAGATTCTTTATATCTCTTGTTAAGTCTGCGGCTTTAATTATTGTCTGTACACTTTGAGCATTTCCTATATTTCCTGCAAACATTAAATCAATTGTATCATTAGGTTGTTTTTTACATGATTCTACCGAAAACAATTCTTCGGCATATTGAGGCAAATAATTAATTTTATCGTCTCGTATATTAAATTCGTTCTCAAAATACGTTTTAAAAGATTTTGATGTTATAAGTATTTTATCAGATTGAGAATATATTTTACCTGATACTTTATGAAAATATCTATATATAAAAGAATTACGTCTTACTCGGCCGGCGACTAAACTTTCCGGCCACAAATCTAAACAATAAAGAATAAGTCGTTTACCATATTTATTTTTATATTTTATACCGGCTTCAGCCATCATAACTGGAGATAATTGATTTACAAAAACAACATCATAATCCCCCGGAAGTTTTGATACAAACCTTTTTGACGAAAACAGATAACTATAATAATTTAAAATACGCCAGAGCCAACCGCGTTTCCGTCCTACCGTAAAACAGCGATGAACTTCAACGCCGTTAATACTTTCAGTCTTTTTGCGACTAAAACGATAATCTTCGTAAATTTTACCCATTGGGTAATTAGGTATACCTGTTATTACAGTAACCTTATGCCCTATTTTAACAAATTCTTCGCATATATCAGAAATTCTAAAAGGTTCAGGATAATAATATTGACATATACATAGAATATTCACTTATTAACAAGCTCCTTCTCCTGTTCTGAAAAACTTACTTCAATAGGCCTTGCTCTACCTTCTACTATGTTCTGTCGCTTAAGAACAGTATTAATAGTACCTATAAAACATTTTATATCAAACTTAAAACTCATTTTTTGAACATATACACCATCAAACCATGCCTTATCCGGAATTTCAATTGTATCTCGGCCGTTAATCTGAGCCCAACCTGTTAAGCCGGGGCGGACATCGTTTGCGCCATATTTATCACGTTCTTCAATAAGATCATATTGATTCCAAAGGCTCGGTCGCGGACCGATTATAGACATTTGGCCAATCAATATATTAAATAACTGAGGCAGTTCGTCTAAACTTGTTTTTCTAAGTATTTTTCCAATTTTTGTAATCCACTGGTCGGGATTTTCTAAAAGGTGGGTAGGTATATTGGGAGGAGTGTCGCTTCTCATGGTGCGAAATTTAAGAATATTAAAATAAGATTTATTTATTCCGACCCTTTTTTGCTTAAACAAAATAGAGCCGTTAGAATCAATTTTTATTGCAATAACTATTATTAGCAATAACGGAGATAAAATAATAATACCAAGTAAAGATAAGACAACATCTATTAAACGTTTAAAAAACTTTACATACATATAATTTATCCTCCTATTTTCAAATTGTTAAAAACCAAATTTGAATTAAATTTCAAAGGATTAACATATGTATTAAAAACTTGTCCGCAGTTTACTTTATATTTTTCCGGAACAACTGAATTTGAACACACAACAGCACCGCAATCTACATGACAACCTTCTTTTAAAGTACTGTTATGATTAATTATCGCTCCGGCAGAAACAATACAACAACGAGAAACAATCGAAGCAGAACTAACAACCGCATGAACTTCGATTATGGAACCGTTATGAATTTCTGCCGACGGAGAAACAAACCCGTCAGGATGGATCAATGTTGCTAAAATATAACCGGCTTCTTCAAGATCCTGTGCCTTTTTCAATCTGAATTCAGGATTTCCGACTGCAACAAAGGCATAATTATATTTACCAACAAACAACTTATAATCCGAAACTTTTCCGATTGCGTTTTCGTTTATGTCATCAAGAAAATCTATTGACCCAAAGACATTCATCAATTCGGCTGTTTCTTTTGCAACCAAACCGTATTGTCCGGCACCGATTATTAGTAAATCTTTTTTCAACTAAATCATCTCCTTACGTAAATTTTGCTATTTCAAACAAAACCAACAGACAATGCAAATATAGAAAGCCACCATGCATTTATATGCAGATAAACACTAATAAAGAATTATAAATAAATCCCCATCATACATAAAACATGTTTCTATATAATTGCATATTTTTATAGAAGAATAATTCAGTTAAAAAGTTTTACTATAATAAAATAATAAAAATATATTTAATTATACATTATAAGATTTATATCTTATTAAATAGGACACACAGATTTAAAACCTTTACACACAACCTTTACTATAATTTTCATGCCATATTTAAATTACAACATAGCATATACTCATTATTATACATATCATAAAGGTTTTTGTCAATATACAATCTATATAAAAAGCAATTTTCAATTCATTATAACAGCTAAATAGTCTTATATATATATATTCTGTGTCATATTTATATTTTTTATGTATCTTTTATGTTGTTATATTGTAACATATATTTTTCATTTTGTCAATAGGTATCCTTTCTTTGTTGATATTTACTTTAATGATTTTTTATAAATAAATGTGTAATTTAGCGTCGAATGTTGGCGTAAATCAAGATAGATTGTCAAAATAACAATAAAAATAAATTAAACTATATCTCTCACATACATAAGAAATTAATCACTATAAAAAACAAACCGGTATAATTTATTTTAAAATATTTGTACAAGCTTCAAGGTGCTCCAAAATTATCGCCTATTATATAGTTATTTAGACAGCATATTCGTATGAATGCGATCTTTTATTGTACAATAATTATCGCCCTACGTTTTTTACGTAGGGCGAAATTTAACTGTTTTTCGATACTTAACTCAGTTTCTCAATAAGCTCATCGCTGAGCACTACAGAGATAGGTATATCAGTTCCTGAAAGCGTAAGCTTTGTTATTGGGAAATACTTCATAACAACCTCTGTTCCGTCTAAAATAAGCCAACCTAAACAGGATCCTTTGATTTTTAAAACGTCACCTTTTTCCAAATGCCTACCTTGGTTTCCTGTAGAATTGCTTGAAATTGTATAATAATTAGTACCCGAACTTTGAGATCCTGTCCTATAAGAAGAATCATTTATGGAATATTTTAAATTATAAAGGTATGAATAAGTATTGATTTTCATTTGCCAGTTTGTAACCTTTGCGCCGGTATGGGGATAAGTTATTATAAAATCAAAACTTGTCAAAGTAATATCTGTTATAACTATTACTGCACCTTGGCTGCCTGATGGAACATTAGCAATAAGCTTCCCGCCGTCAAGAGTAACACTTTGGGAATACACAGCACCTGTGCCGACGGTCATACTTGTAAATACAAGGCACAACAGTAAAATTATTGTAATTTTTTTCATAGCAGCCTCCTTTTCTAATCAGTAAGCTTCTTTACAGCTCTTAATATAGGTCGATAAAAGAATAGTAAAAATGTAGGAACAAACAAGAATATCAATCTGCCGAATATAGTGTTAGCAAACAATATAAGGGCACCTAACCAAGGGTGAGTTGAACTCAACACCCCGTAAATAGATTCTCTATGCGGATTTTGTATCATTGATCCTTCTTTTGACATTGCGGGATAATTATCAATGTCAACTGTGATGCTTTCGTTATTAATACCCTGAATTCTTTCAACATATATTTTTCCGTTTTCTTTAAAAAGAACAACGTCACCTTCCTTTAAAACAAAATTTTCATCAATTTTATTAAAAAGAACAAGGTCGTTTTTCTCTATTTCCGGAGATATGGTTATTGATTGAAAAACGTAAGGGATCTTACCGCTTATTGCGATTTCTTTTTCAGGGGTTGCAACAGAAACAGCAAGGACAAGAAGGTTTAAAGCCAAGCTTGAAAGTATAAATAAAATAAGCAGGGCGTTAATACAAATATTTAATATTTTTGATGTTTTTGATGTATCTTGGCTGTGGACTGTTTTTATTTTACCTTCTCGATTTATTATAACAATATTGTCCGGGATACCTTGAGTACTGTAAACAAAACTACTTACTTTTTTTGCACCTATAAAACACAATCCTACACATACGGCTATAATGGCAACAACAGTCAGCATATATATAATGGTGCTTTCATTCAAAAAGCCTGACATACTACGCATATAATCCCTGTTTGATGTTGTACTGAAGTAATTTGTATTTAACTTTATAAAAATCAACAACAATACAGAAGCGACAATAAAATATCGTGCATTTTGCTGATTTTTTATAAATAAAGAAGATGTTAAACTTATAAATATTATAAGGATTATATCGATAATTCCGGTAATATACATCGGTAAAAAATAGCCTATTACAAAAGGATATTTTAAAAACGCCGTCATAAAACAAGCAAAAACAAAGCCGATTGTATAAGTGATTAAAACAGAAAATAATAATGCGGATATTTTATTAAATATCATGCTTGGTGCCTTATAACCCATTTTTATAAGGACATACCATTTATTACTTCTTATCTCATTAAAAGAAAGATATTCATATTTAATCAAAAAGTAAATAATAAAAAATGCCTGCGCAACAATATTAAAGCATGTCAGCACTGCAAAATAGCTTGGAATCATTAATTGAGGAACGGCTTTAACAAGTACGCTTTCCTGCAGAGTTTGCAATATAAAATGAAGAGCAAAAGCAAGTAAACCGATAAATATGCCGAAGCCAATCATGTTTTTTACGCTTACTTTATTTTTAATATAACTCTGCCTGAATTCCTTATCAAAATAACTGTTTCTATAAATCATATTGCAGTATCTCCTCAAAGGAATTTTGAATGCGGCCTCGATTAGTTTTTATCGAATCCGGAGTAATACCGTTATTTGCAAGTATCGTGTAAAAATGTTTATCGTCACGAGGATTTGTACCAGTCCGCATTACAAGTAAAATACTACCATTTCTTTGAATTTCATAATCTGGAAATGCTGTTTTTAAGCTTTCCTGCATTTGTTCTATGTCGTTGTGCCTAATTATATACAAAACTCTGTCCGCTTGCATGGTAAGCTGTTGTGTTGTTCCGGTGAAACGCTGTTTAGAATTAACTATAAACGTAAGAGAATCGCAACATATTCCAATCAACTTTGCCTGTAAACTACCGATTATAACGGTTTTATTACGCTGTGAATATAAATTTATAATATTCTTTAAAATTGAAATATCATTATCACTAAGATCATAATAAGTTAAATCAAAAATATAAATATTACTTTTAGCAAAAAGTGCGGCAAAAATACCGACTAAAAGTTTTTCCTCTGTTGTCAGCACCGATATGTTGGATAAAGAGATATACCCCAAACCGGCTTTTAAAAGCATTTCAAATATGTTTTTCTGTTTTACAACAATATTATTTTCACTCTTGTCCGGGGCAGTTGCAAACATAAGATATTCAAGTACATTCATATTTTCATAAAGAGTGTTTTGATTATCTATATAATATATATGAGAAAGAATTTTTCCTTTTTGTTTAAACATCCCAGTTTCGTTTAGCACACACTTACCGCTGAAATAAGGCTTTATATTCGCGATAATTTCACAAAGAAGTCTTGTCTCGTAGCCGTCTTTTGAGCTGATTCCGAAGCATGTTCCTTCAGCGACACATAAACTTATATTATCAAGAACAGGTGATAGACTTTCACCGTTTTTATAGTTTTCGCAAGAATACAGATCCTGTATTCTAACAGAATTTATTTTACCGCACATATTATACCACCTACATACTGTGAGAAAGATTTAATACTAAAGTTCCTATCACACGGTCCGGTGTCAAAAGCTCGTCATCGGGTGAATTAATAATATTATCACCTTTTGTTACATAACTTATGTTATTATCTTCATTTACAATTTCTATAATTCGGTGAGTTACAACTCTTCCGTCCTTTAAATAAAAACACACAACAGTGCCTTCCTTAAGCGACTCGGGATTATTAGACTTTTTTACAAGTATTATATCTCCTGTCATAAGAGTCGGTTCCATACTGGCACTTTCAACTTTCAAAAACGAATAACCGAAAACTGAAGGAATACGGTTATTTAATTTATCAATATATATAGATGCTATAATTGTTAATAAAAAAAGCGTCAAGAGAATAAAAACAACCGTACCTGTAATTTTACGTAATTTACCACGCTTATTACGTAATAGCTCCTTGCCCTCAGCTTCATCGTTAAGCTGAGTAAGCATATCGTCTATTTGTTGAAAGCTTGTTAAGCCTGTACGATTTTGCATAAGAATCCTCCGAAAAAAGAACCTGATTCAATATTTTTATAAATTATTGAAAATAATAACCCAAACCTTATTATATATAAAAAAGTTGCCGACTATGCGGCAACTTGTAAGCATAGCCTTATAAAGTGAAAACTTAATATAGTCTGACCTATTAAATATCGACTATAACATTGCACCACAAGTTTCCACCTGCTTTGCTTTTTAGAATTGCTGCCGTGAGCTTATGCCCACGGCAGTACTTATTTTTACTTAAGCTTGTGTACCTGTAAGAGTTAATGTTAATGTGTTTGCTTCGTTTATATAATCAATATCGTTTGAACCTGACGGCCAATTAACTTCAACAGTGTAAGTATGTGTTTCAGCTACATCTTTTGTAAATGTATCATTAATCGAAATAGAAGCTGTACCACCTGTTACAGTTGCAGTGCCAACCGTGTTAGTTCCGTTTTTCAATGTTACAACAAGGCCTTCAATACCGCCGGCAAGAGTAAGTGTTCCTGTAACGGTCATATCTGTTTCAGTTGTACCTGTTGCATCAAAATTAGCTATTGTAAATTTCTTTGTAACAGTCTCGGTAGGAGCAATTTTAACTGCAGAGTTAAAATTATCAACACCTGCACCTGTGAATACAAAGTTTTTAGCAACAACCTGATTTGAAGAGTTTGTTATATTATCTAATGTTACGTTATAAACAGCTAATGTACCTGCTAATACGGATGTAGCTATTGTAAGAACAAGGGCGATAAGTACCAGTGATTTTTTCATGTTTTTTAATCTCCTTTTAAAATATGATATTTGCTGCATAAAAAAACCGCAGCATTCTTTATGCAGCGGTAACTGGCAAGCATATCCTTTTGGACTTAGCCCCTAATAGCTTTGAGCCACAGACTTTCGTCTGTTTTTCCTTTGACACAGCAATTATACCAAAAAAATCAGATTTTGTCAATAGCTGTAGAATGGCACATATACACATCTTTAAAGTGTTGCTTATAAGTCACATTTAGTTAAAATTAATATCATATACAAGCAAGATAAATAAGAGATAGTAATTAAAACATCCGTAGATTAGGCCGTTTAAAAATCATTCTTCTATAAATGAAATAGCTAACATTTCAGAACCGAGATGAATTCCTAAAACAGGCCCAATTTTCATTAGTTTAACATTCATATAAGGGTATTTTTCTTTAACAATATTATATAGATCGCAAGCTATTCGGTTGTTACTTATATAATTAATAATAATTTCTTTTGCATTCGGAACAATTTTAGAAATCAGTTTTTTAATTATTTCAATATTTCCACGGGCAATTGAATCCGAAACAACAACACCATCTTTGCAGAGTAAAATAGGTTTGATATTTAAAAATGTACCAACATTCATACGAACAAAACCTATTCTTCGGCTATTTCTAAGAGGCGTCATATCATCAACCGAAAACGCCACTGTTATTTTCATCCTGATCTCTGTTAACCGGTGTATTATATTACGAATATTTTCACCTTTATCAACTAATTTCTTTGCTTCTATAACCAAAAGATAGAGCCCTCCGGCAGTAAGGTGGCTATCAAAAACAAAAACCTTTTTACTTTCTGTTTGTTTTGCTGCAACATAAGCGGCATTATAAGTGCCGCTAAGTCGGGAAGACATGGTGATACATAAAACTTCATTACCCAATGCCAACTCTTCTTCATATGTGCTCAAAAAAGCTGCAGGGTTTGGCTGTGAGGTTGCAAAGCTTCTATTTGATTTAAGCAATTCTTCAAAATTTCCATTTTGATCGGAATAGCTTTCCAGATAAGGATTACCGTTTGCCGTATAAAACACCGGAACTATTCTGATACCTAATTCTTCTGCTTCTTGCTTTTTAATATAAATAGTAGAATCCGTAATTATTTTAATCATTAAAGTCACCTATTTTCCGAAAACGTTTGTAACGGTTTTGGGTAAGCTCTTGTAGCTCCAGCGTTAAATTCTTTTTAATTATATAATTTAATTCTTTTTTTAAATATTCGAACAACCCGTCATTTTCAGGAATTATTTTTTCAATTACCCCTAACTTTATAAGGTCATTAGCCGTAAGCTTTAAACATTCGCTTGCTTGTTCTGCTCTGCTGCTGTCCTTCCACAAAATACTGGCACAGCCTTCGGGAGAAATGACGGAGTAAACAGAATTTTCCAACATCCAAACTTCATCGGCAACAGCCAAAGCTAAAGCACCGCCGCTGCCGCCCTCACCGATCAGAATTGATATTATAGGGGTTTTCAGCGCCATCATTTCCATTAAATTCTCAGCAATTGCTTGACTTTGACCTCGTTCTTCCGCACCAATACCGCAATATGCTCCGGAGGTATCAACAAAGCATACAACAGGCCGACCAAACTTTTCTGCAAGCTTCATTTGCCGCAGGGCTTTACGATAGCCCTCCGGATGAGCAGAGCCGAAATTCCTTGCAGCCTTTTCCTTAACATCCTTACCTTTTTCAATTCCGATTACAGTTACCGGAATGTTATTAATAAGAGCTATACCGGCAATTACTGCTTTATCATCAGAATACCGGCGATCACCGTGCATTTCGGTAAATTCAGTAAAAATATTATCTATAAATTGCAGCGATGTAAAACGGTCTTTGGATCTTGCTTTAGATACTTTTTCAAAGGCGGTCATGATATTCCCTCCTTTTTATGCATTTTTAATAACTTAGTTATATACGATCTTTGCTTTTTGCGGTCTATTATATCATCAACAAAACCTTTTTCAAGTAAAAATTCTGCTCTTTGAAATCCTAATGGCAACTTTTTTCGAATAGTCTGCTCAATAACACGAGGGCCGGCAAATCCAATTAAAGCACCCGGTTCAGCAATGATTATATCCCCTTCCATAGCAAAGCTTGCTGTTACGCCTCCCGTGGTAGGATCAGTCAGGATACATATAAATAAATTTCCTCCATCGCTGTGATTTTTAACCGCACCGCTTACCTTCGCCATTTGCATAAGAGAAATTATACCTTCTTGCATACGTGCGCCGCCGGATACAGTAAAACCTACAACAGGAAGGCTTCCCGAGAGTGCAGTCTCAAACAATCGGGTTATTTTTTCACCGACTACGCTACCCATACTTCCCATCATAAAATAAGGCTCCATTACAAAAAGAGCTGTTGGCATGCCGCCGATTTTGCATTTACCGCAAATAACCCCGTCATTTTCAGAGCTTTCCAACTTTGCATTTTTCAGCTTTTTATCGTATTCGGGGAAATTGAGGATATTTTTAGATACAAGGTCTTTATCTGTTTCACAAAAACTGTTTTCGTCACAAATCATATTTATCCTCTGTCTTGCGTTGATACGAAAGTGATAACGACAATACGGACAAATATTAAAATTATCCGAAAGCTCTCCGTTGTACAAAGTCTTTTTACATTTCGGGCATATAACAGTCAGTTCATTTTCTTCAACTGCAACCTTTTTTTGCAACTTTGCATGACCTTCTAAAATATTAGTTGGTTTTTTAAATATCATAAAATTTCCTCTATAAAGTCGGTAGTATAATTCCCGCTTTCAAACTCTTCGTTTGATAATATTTCCGCTGCAAAATCCGCATTGTATTCAATACCTTCAATAATAAGCTCACATAATGCCGCTTTCATCTTACGTATTGCTTCGTCACGGGTTTTGGCAAAAACAATAAGTTTTCCTATCATTGAATCATAAAAAGGCGGAATCGAATACCCTTGGTAAATCGCAGTATCAAAGCGAACCCATGGGCCGCCGGGAATATGCAGCATACTGATTTTCCCGCAGGAAGGTTTAAAATTTTGATAAGGATTTTCCGCATTTATACGGCACTCAATGGCATGACCTTTAAACTCTATATCATCCTGATTAAAAGATAATTCTGTACCTGCGGCAATTCTTATCTGCCATTTGACAAGATCAATCCATGTTACCATTTCGGCAACCGGATGTTCCACCTGCAATCTGGTATTCATTTCCATAAAATAAAAGCTGCCATCCGCCGTATAAAGATATTCAATTGTGCCGGCACCTCGATAATTTGCCGCTTTTGCTGCTTTTATAGATACTTCAATCATTTGCTTACGGGTTTCTTCTGATAATATGACCGCAGGACTTTCCTCAATCATTTTTTGATTTTTGCGTTGTGCAGAGCAGTCTCGCTCACCTAAACATACCACATTGCCTAAGTTATCTGCTAAAATT
Organism: Clostridiales bacterium; assembly: GCA_003343705.1. Classification (GTDB taxonomy): domain Bacteria; phylum Bacillota; class Clostridia; order Oscillospirales; family UBA644; genus QAKR01. Next base: position 24,513 of record QAKR01000037.1, read on the forward strand.
TGCATTTCAATATGCTTAACCGGTTTTAAATATTTTTCAATATAAACCATACCGTCACCAAAAGCACTTTGTGCTTCCGATGTAGCAGATTTATAATTATTTTCAAATTCATTAATATTTTTTACAAGACGGATACCTCTGCCTCCCCCTCCGCTGCGAGCTTTAATAAGCAAAGGAAATCCGATTCTTTCGGCTTCTGTTTTTGCCTTTTCAAGATTTTCTACAATATCACAACCCGGAATAACAGGCACACCGGCTTTTCGCATTGTCTTTTTTGCCATATCCTTATCGCCCATTTTGGAAATGATCTCTGAATTAGGGCCGATAAAAACAATAC
>QAKR01000004.1 GCA_003343705.1 Clostridiales bacterium
AAAAGTTGATAATGTTAAGAAAAACCATTTGGGATTAAGCGAGGCATTTTTTTGAGGATTAAATATAAAATAGAACGCAATAATTAAAAGAACAATTCCCAGATACTGTAATATATAAATTTTTTCATTGAAAAAAAATCTGCCAGAAAGGGTTGGAATTATCATTGAACAGTTCGTAAAAAGAACGGTATATGAAAGTGGACCGCAAGAAAGTGCAAGGATATTTGTAGTCAATGTAACTGCTGTTAATATTCCAAATAGCAACCCTAAAAGTATTGTGTACAGTGAAGGTATATTAAATGAACATGTACATATGGTCATAATAAAAATTACAACAGTTGCCGCAATATTTGTAACTGTTACAAATCTAAGTCTCTCGTAGTTGGTTGAAAATCCGGTTGAACATTTTGTAAATATAGCAGTTTGTGTAACCGCAAAGAGAATTGTAGCAGATAGTAAGATCCAGACCATATTATAGTTCAGCAAACCTTTCTTTTTCGAGTTTTACCACAAAATTTGCAACGTATTTCTATATACCCGTTTTCATCAGCGGTAGCTTTAAGTTCTTCATGAGGAATACTTTTTATAATTTCCGAAACTGAAGCTGATGAACAAGTGCAGCCGAATTTTATCGGAACAACACCCATAAGTGTATATTTTTTCATTAGCTCACGCTCTGTTGAAAGATTGCCATTTTCAATAGGTTCAAGATATTCAATTTCTTCGTTTGCAGCGTTTCTCCATATTTCTTCACGCTCACATGTTATGGGAAATTGCTCAACCAATAAGCCGTAATAAACATTTCCTGTTTTCCCTAATGCAAATCGTGCTTCAACTTGAAGGCTTGTTCTGAAGTATTCGTTCACGGCAGAGGAAACGTCGTTGGCACTCACAATGCTTTTATAGTCCCCCCTCAAATAAAGTCTACGTGTAACTTCAAGTACAATACCACTATTTTGTAAAGGTGAAATCTTTTCATGAAATCCGCATACTCTGCCATCGTTTTCTGCAACGGCACCAAAAAGATTTTCTTCTTTTTTTATGCTTACAGACACCGATGCTCCGTCTTCTTTACAAGAGGCAACTATAATTGCTGCTACTATTTCTGCATATGCTGTTGTCTCGGCGCATATCTCATCAAGAGAATGCGCCGAAACTGTATCTTTAATTGTTTTTTCAAGCGTGATAAATGCGACTTTTACGCCGCCGTATGTGTATTTTTTTAATACATCTGGCATGTGTTTCATCCTGTTCAATTTTTTATATAAATGTTAGAAATGCGATTGATAAAAGTTAGTTTACTTTACCTGAAATGTATCTGAAAATGTTCATTGCATCTATAAGCGATATTTTTCCGTCGTTATTCATATCCGCAGCAAGTTTACCTGTAAGGTCAAGATTTCTTTTACCGGCAATATATTGAAATACATTCATTGCGTCGCTAAGTTCAATACAGTTAAAGTTGTTAACATCGCCTTTAATGGTATTAATAAATGTGGTGGAAGCAGAAGGTTCAGATGCAAAAGCCGTTTCTGTTTCAGCATATCTTATATATACATCATTATAGGCTCCTGTTTGCCTTTCAAAAACATTTGATTTATGCCATTCTCCGTCTTTTATGCGGTATTCGCAACCTTGAACAGGTTCAACTGTTATAGCGTTATCTGTTGTATATAGGATTTTCGGAGCAGCCGGAGCTTGCTGTGTATTTTTAACCTTAATTTCAGCGTTTTTGTTAAGGGTAATCGGATTTGCCTGTTTGTCAAACATTGCTGACAATGTAAGTGAAAGCCCTGAGTCTTCCGGCGTAATATTTTGCTTTACACGAAGAGGTAGGCTGACTAAAAATGAAGTTGAATAAGTATAGCAGGCAATGCGTATTATTCCTTTTTTATAATTGCATGCTTCAAGAGTATTATTTTCAATCCCTTTACCCCATTTTACAGGATTTGCATAGCTGTCAACTGATTGAATGGGTTCATATTTATCTATATCATAATACACTTCCGCAAAAATAAAATAAGGGTAGTCGATTTGAGTATTAATATGAATATCCGTATACATGACTTCGCCGGGTGATTTTATTTGAGATTGGGCATTTATAATAGAAGTTGTTCCCTCATAAGGTGTATATTCTGGACACATCATCGGAGGTGTCAAAAGTTTCCCTAAAGATGCTGATGTTAAAAATAAAGAGTCCCCTAAATCAAGTGCGCCGTCTTCATTAAAATCTCCTCGTGCAGCAGCTTCTTTCGTTAGTATTATGTTTCCTGCTACATGGCTGAATGCTAAAGCACAATCTTGCGAATTAAATATTCCGTTATTATCAATATCCCCGCAAGTTCTTTTGGCTTGATATACATTATACTGTACAACGGTAGCATTTTCATCTTTGAACAAATATTCAAGTGATATATTAGGAAAGTCTTTTATTTCATTAATCACCTTAAACTTGATTTCTAGCAGTTTGGTGTCTGTCTTTAAATTATCTTCTAATGTGGTTGCCTTCCATGTAAATCTTACAGTGTTCGAGGTATTCATATAATCCGTATCTAATTTAAACATTGACTTATCAAGAGCTATATTTTTTTCAATTTCAAAAGTATTAGATGATAATTTTAAAGCAGTATTGTCGTATTTTAGTTTAATATCAATTTCAGAGATTGGAATATCTAAAGATGCTATATCAACATATGTAGTTATTTCAGAACCTACTGGACCTATAGTGCTTGTAACCCAAATAACGACTGGAGCGATTGCCGAAAATGACAGTGCAGAAAGCGAAAAAATCATGATAAATGTTAGCAACAGTGCAAGTGTTCTTTTTTTCATTTCTAAGATCCATTCAAATAAAATTTATTTTTTTATATTATCCATATTTTAACATAAACCTTTATAAAATGCAATATACCAAAATAAACTAATTTACGTCTCAGGGATAAAGTCCTTTAACTAAATCAATAGAAGTGTCTACCAGCAAGTTAATATCTTCTAGTGATAGTATGTTGTTGTTGCCGCCATAGCCGGCGCCGTCAAGCGCTTTTTTTGTAGGCCCGTAACCTAAGCCGTGATGTTGTGATGATGTGTTTGAGGAAAGTTGACCAATAATAGTTAAATCAGCAGGACTTTCTGTTTTTATTTTAATACCCCAGTCTATATAAAGTTCCAGCGGATTTGAAACTATAGCCGTGTTACCCAGACGAAGAGCATGCAATTCTACAGGGTAATATGTGTTTGCTGTTGTTACTGAGGAGGAGAGAATTGTTTTTTGTTGTATAGCTTTTAAAGCTTCTCCGTTTTCTGCATATTTTAATATCATCCTTGCTATTGTTCTGCCATATGTATCACGCATTAATATACGGGAGCCCCCGTATTTATCTTGCCAAGAACTTTCAAGATCATAAGGTGATTGATCTCCGGCTGCACTGATTAATGGTAGCACATGGAAATCACCGCCGATTTTTTCTCGGATAGGCTGCATTATATCAGCGTTAATCTGCATAAGGCTTTCACATGTTTGGAATGGAAAACCTATCCCCATAACAACACCTTTTAGTTCCTTGTTAAGATTATAAATATATATGAGATTTAAATTCTGATCATTTACTGAAAGCGGCCCGACATAACCAGGTACAGATGTTGAACCGTACATAACCTGTGATCCGTCCTCGTAGACAGAAATCCTATTCCATCCAAAACCGCTTTTTGTTTGTATGGAGCTTAAATATGATCTTTCTCTGTTTTGCCATGCAGAGATTATCGTTTCACCTACTATAGGCGTTATGTATTTTCGATATTCAGTAGCGCCCATTCCGCCCTCAGGCGCTTTACCCATTACATATCCTGAAGGAGTTTCCCACTCTGCAAGGCGAGGGCCGCAGTGCGTATGTGTTGCAAAGAGTACGATATTTTGTAAATTCAACCCTTCTGCACGGTCTTTATTTTCTGAAATATAATTTCGTACTTCGTTTATAAAACCTGCGCAGTCAACTTCAATAAGATCAAGAGAAGCTATGACATGCTGTTCAGTTTGGTTAGCGTTAGACAAAGCCAGAGCTGTTACAAAAAGCGTGCTTTCAACACCTTCTGAATTTCTTGTATAGTTTGCTCCTGCTAATTCAACAGCAAGAGGTGGTGTGATATCCGAAGAAGCCCAACCTGCGTACAGTGAGTTTTCAGTATCTTCACGATAAATAGAACATGATGCAGCAGAAAAAATAAAAATTGATAATATAAAAACCGTAAATAATTTTTTCATAAGATAAACCTCCAAAAAATCTCTGCTGTTTTTATACTAAGCTTAAAGAATGCGGTTAAAGGAAGAGCTTTAACCGCATTCTAACATATTCTAATCAAAAATTCAATAGTTTTGATATATTTAATTTTGAACTTTATAACTGTCCTTCAAACCAACAATAAGGTTAAAAGTGTTTTCGTGTTTACTGTCCTTGCAGAAATATCCGCTGCGCACGAATTGGAAACTGTCGCCGATTTTTGCATCAACCAAAGACGGCTCAATTTTTGCATTGCTAAATATTTTAAGAGAGTCGGGGTTTATAAAATCAAGTAAATTCTCATCCTTTGAAAGTGCGTAAATATCCGGCCTGGTAAATAGCCTGTCGTAATAACGAAGCTCCGCATCTTTTGCATAAGGAACGGAAAGCCAATGTACTGTCCCTTTAACTTTTCTTCCGTCAGCAGGGGTGCCGCAACTTGTTTCAAGGTCTGCAGTACATAAAAGCTCTTTAATACTTCCATCTTCATTTTTAACGATTTCGTTAAGCTTAATAATATATGATCCCATTAAGCGAACTTCACCGTCTGGTTTTAAACGGAAGAATTTTGGCGGAGGCACTTCTGCGAAATCAGAGCTGTCAATGTAAAGTTCACGTGTGAATGGAACTTTTCTAGTCCCGGCAGTTTCGTCTTTGGGGTTGTTGGGCAGTTCGAAATATTCTGTTTTATCCTCCGGGTAGTTTGTAATAACAACTTTTATAGGGTCAGCAACAGCTATACGACGGGGGGCGGAATCATTGAGCTCGTTTCTGATACAGTATTCCAAAAGCTCTACGTCTATGGTTGTTCGGTCGGGGCTTACGCCGGCTCTTTTAATAAATTCAAATATAGCCGAAGGTGTAAAGCCTCTGCGACGAAGTGCACATATAGTGGGCATTCGAGGGTCGTCCCATCCGTCAACGCTGTTAGAATATACAAGCTCGCGAAGATAACGTTTTGAAACAACCGTGTATGTTACATTCATACGGCCGAATTCGTACTGATGAGGCTTATGCTCAAAACCGATATTGTCAACAACCCAGTTGTACATAGGGCGATTGTTCTTAAACTCATCAGAACAGCAAGAATGGGTAATACCTTCAATAGCATCTTGAATAGGATGTGCAAAGTCATACATAGGATAAATGAACCACTTATCCCCTTGACGATGATGATGAAGCCCCTTCTTGATTCTGTATATAACCGGGTCACGCATAGTCATATTGGGAGATGTCATATCTATTTTTGCACGGAGAGTTTTTTCACCGTCCTCAAACTCACCGTTTTTCATTTTTTCAAATAGCTCCAGATTTTCTTCAACAGAACGGTCACGATAAGGGCTGTTCTTTCCCGGAGTGTTGAAGTCCCCTCTGTATTCGGCAGTTTGTTCCGGTGTTAAATCGCAAACATACGCTTTCCCGTCTTTAATGAGCTTTATTGCGAATTCACAGCATTTTTCAAAATAATCAGAGCCGTAGAACACGCCGCCGTCAGGTTCTGCACCCAACCAAATAAGGTCCTCGTATATAGACTTTACAAACTCATCGCTTTCTTTTTCGGGGTTTGTATCATCGTAGCGAAGATTGAATTTGCCGCCGTATTTTTTTGCTGTGCTCCAGTTTATCCAGATTGCTTTTGCACTTCCTATATGCAAATAACCGTTGGGTTCGGGCGGAAAACGTGTGTGAACGTGATTTTCTCTGCCGGTTGCGAGGTCTTCATCTATTATATCATGTATAAAATTTGATAAATTTTCTTCCATTATCAATTCCTCTTTTCTCGGATTTGTTACAGTATTTTATTTTGTGCAGCTTTAAGTCTTTCAATCAGTCGTTGTCGTCCTAAAATTTTTATAACTTCGTATGTGTCGGGCGATTGCTGCTTGCCTGTTATTGCAACACGTAAAATCATAGCGATATCTGCAACGCTTCCTTTGAAGTTCTCCGGATTCTGGCGGTACGCTTTCATATCAGATGTGTAACCCAAATCGTCTGCAAGAGCTTTAAGTTTCTCAAACCAGGCATTGCTGTCATCATTTTGGTCGTAAATATTGGGGTATGTCTCAAGAATATTTTTCAAAGTTTCTTTATCTACATCCTCAAGGTATGAATAATCCGGAGTGAAAAGCTCGTCGTAGAAAAAGCCCATATAATCTTTAACTTCGCTCCAAATACCGAAATCTTTACGAGGTTTTTTACCCCCTCGACCAATTGCCAATATATCGACAGCATATTTTTCATCGCGAGAAAGCAGCTTATAGAATTCTTGGTCGTATTTTTGTGCCCAGACACAAAGGTTATCATATACTTGTTGTGCTGTCATGCGAGCAACAGTATTTTTACTTACATCTATCAACTTATCAAAATCAAAAAGGCAACCGGAATTGCTCATTTTTTTAATTGAGAAGGGGAATTCCGTGTATGGCTTATCAGGATTTTGCATACGCCATTCTTCAAAATTTGAGTTGAGCAGCGTCAAAAGATATTCCATAACGCATTCCGGAGCATAACCCATTTTCTCGTAATCTTCCATATTTGCGCCCATGTCACGTTTTGAAAGTTTCTTTTTATTACCGTTTTCATCAGTTCTCATTATTTGTGCTGTATGAATGTATTTTGGCATACGGAAACCCAGGTATCTGAAAAGCATTATATGCTTTGCCACAGACGGTAGCCATTCCTCACCACGAATAACATTAGTTGTTCCCATAAGATGGTCATCTACCGCATGGGCAAAATGATAAGTCGGAATTCCGTCTGATTTTAAAAGAACAAAATCTTCATCGTTTTCAGGAATTTCAAGTTTACCTTTTACAAGATCCGTGAAAGGTATTTTTTTATCAGGGTCTCCGTCAGCAAGAAGACGCAAAACAAATTTATGACCGGATTTAAGCTCGGACTCCACATCTTCTATTGTGAATTCACGGTTTTTAAGCATTTCTTCTTTTTGTTTTGCAGCTTCTTCTTCCCAGTTTTTTGTTTTATTTTCTTCTTTTTTATCTACAGCAAGAACTGCTTCAAGTTCTTCTTCTGAAGAGAATACCGGATAAGCTTTACCTTCTGTTACAAGCTTTTTTGCATAAACATGATAAATGTCTGCACGTTGTGATTGCTTATACGGCCCATAAAGACCTTTATCGTAAATGTTTCCATTTTCATCAATGGCTGCACCTTCGTCAAAGTTTATGCCGAAAGAGCCCAGAGTTTTAATAAGGCTTTGGGCTGCATCTGAAATTTCACGGCGTGAGTCGGTGTCTTCTATGCGCAGATAAAAAATCCCGCCCGACTGATGAGCAAGCCTCTCGTCTATCATAACCTGATACATTCCGCCGAAATGCACAAAACCGGTCGGACTCGGCGCAAAACGAGTCACCTTAGCACCTTCGGGAAGATCTCGCGCTGGGTATTTAGCTTCAATATCTTCCGGTGTTTGTGTTATGTGGGGGAAAAGCAGGTTTGCAAGTTTATTATAATCCATTTGTATCACCTAAAAAAATATATTATATTTTATTATATCAAATATTTAATATAAAATCAAGTAGCAAGAAAAATTTGTAATATATTATAATCCGAAATAGTCAATAACCTTTCTAAGAGCATCATTGAAAAACGGCAGCTCATGGCCGCCCTGCCATTCTTCGTACTTATAACCTATTCCTAATTCTTGTACAAGATCTTTGAATTTCATGTTATCATCATGATAAGGGTCTTGTAAACCACAGGCTGTGTAAAACTTTGGTATGGAGTCTCTGCCTGATATTTTTTTTGCAAGAGTAGGAAGATCACAACAGTCGTCCGCCTCAAGATTTTCTCCGAAAGCATAAATCATATCGTTAAGAATGCTTTGCCCGTATTTTTGTAGAATTTCAGCATGCTTAGCCGGATTGTTTTGTGCCTCAAGTCCATCTTTTAAAAACAAACAAGCTGGCGCGATAGCCCCGCACATACCGTAATTTTCCGGTTTTGCCATTGCGCATTTTAAAGCACCGTATCCCCCCATGGAAACACCGATAACAGCAGTATCGCACGGGTCAGCAGATATGTTAAAAACACTTTTACATATCTTAGGTAAATCTTCGGTTACGTATGTGAAAAATTTAAAACCGTATTTCATGTCTGTATAAAAGCTTCGTTCAGCATTTGGCATAATATAAATCGTATTTCCTTCAAGAGCATAATACGGTAGCATTGAAAAATCTGTCCAAGTAGATTGTTCTCCTCCAAGTCCGTGGAGCAGATATGCCACTTTATACTTTTCACTATAAGGTTTATGGGGCGTTACGATTGTAATGCCTGTATCTTTTTCAAGAACTTCAGAATGCACAAATCCCCTTAAAATCATTTCAATACCCTCACATTTCTCATATTTTTGAACGTTTATAAGTATATCATATAAATATCTGTTTTTCAATATGCAGTATTGATTTTTTTTAACAATTATGGTACAATATCCCTTGAGGTGATTATAATGCTTTTCGGTATAAATTTTACAGAACTCTTCGCAAGCGAAGTATTTTGGAAATATTTTTGGAAAATAGTTGTAAGTATAATTCTTTTTATTATAATGCTGATTACAGCAGCTATTGTTCGCAAAATGTTTAACCGTGCAATGAAAAGTGATAAAACAAAGGAAGATATGCGTACTCGTCTTTCCTTGCTTAAAAGCCTTTCTGTAGCAGTTGTTTATGTTTTTTTTGTCGCAATTATAGTTTCACAGTATTCACAGCTGCAGGCTTTGGGTACTTCGCTTCTTGCCGGTTCCGGAATTGCAGTTTTGGCGGTCAGCTTAGCTGCTCAAGATGCTATAAGCAATGTAATCGGCGGTTTTTTTATTACAATGTTCCAGCCTTTTAAAATAGGGGATGTTATTACCTACACAAATAAAAATTTGGTGGGCGTTGTTGAAGAAATTTCTATACGACATACTGTTATTCGAACATATGACAACCGTCGTCTTATTGTTCCCAACGGCCTTATAAACAAAGAGCCTATCGAAAACTCTACTTTTGGCGACAGCAAACTCTGTGTTTTTATGGATTTGGGGATAGCCTATACGGCTGATATAGATAAGGCCATGGATATTATTGAAGATGAAATTATTAATCATAAAAATTATCTTGATATGCGTACTCCTGATCAAATTGAGGAAGGCAGACATCCTGCGAAAGTCCATGTTCTTAAATGGGCAGAATCTGCAGTAATTATTCGTGCATGGGTTTGGGGGAAAGACCCCGACCAAGCTGTGGATACCACTCGTGATTTATACAAATCAATTAAAGAGCGTTTTGATAAAGAAGGCGTTGAGATTCCTTATCCGTATATAAATGTAATAAACAAAGGAGAAACTAAATGAGAAAAATAATTTCCGTTTTAATGGCATTATTCTTAACATTCAGCCTTTCTTTATGCTTTACTGCAGAAGACTCCGGGTATATCGTTTATAATTCAGATCCTGCAATATCCGACAGTGGTGCTGCTGATTTTTCATGGCTTAATGAAATGCCTGCCGGAACCCACGGTGCGGTGCTGTCAAAGGGTGATGATTTTGTTTTTGAAGACGGAACACCCGTCAAGTTTTTCGGGGTAAATATAGGTTTTGGCGCTGCATTCCCGGAAAAGACCGTTGCCGAAAGCATGGCAAGTAACCTTGCAGCAATGGGTGCAAACATGGTTCGTATTCATGCGACTGATATGACATACTCATCGTTTATAGATTATTCAAAAGACAATACCCAGTCTTACAATGCTGAAATGCTTGACAGGCTTGATTATCTTATTTACTGCCTGAAAGAAAAGGGGATTTACATTCATTTCGATATGGCAGCAGGTCGTGTTTTTTATGAGGGAGACGGCTTTGCTGCCGATGAAGCAGCTGCAATGAAGAACAACGTTTTACGAGGTTTTCTCTTTTATAACGATACGGCGGCCTCTCTTGTAAGAAAATATATAACCGATGTTCTCAATCATGTAAATGCTTATACTAAGCTTCGTTATGCTGATGATCCGGTTATTGCCATTATACAATATGCAAATGAATCAAGTGTTACATGGGTAGATGAGTGGCAAAACGGAAGTGTTTTACAAAAATCTCTTTATGAAAAATGGCAGGATTTTATAATTAATAAATATAAAACTGATGAAGCTTTGCGTGCCGCCTGGACTAATTCCGCAGGGAAATGCAACTTGCGTAAAAGTGAAAGTCTTTCTAAGCGAAATATCACACCAATGAAATTGCTTTCATGGGAAGAGCTTACGATTCTTCCTAACCCGAGTCTGATATATTCATCCGTTGACATCCGCCATGCAGATTATGCAGAATTTTTAATATCGGTAGAAAAAGAATCTTTTCAAGCCGCATATAAAGCTGCACGTGATACGGGTTATAAAAGTCCGATTAACTGCTCAAATTACACGCAGGGTACTGTTGACGCATATATTAGCTCTTTTGCCGATGTATGTGAACGTACTGCATACCACGGTGCGGGAGTTTACACCCCGGCTTATTTTCCTCAACCCCCCCTTGTAACGTTAAACCCTGTTGAAGAGGAAAATCATTTTATGTCAAAAGCACAAAACGGAGTTGTTGCAGATAAGCCATTTTTGGTTTCTGAATATAATGTGCTTTTGCCTATGGAATATAATGCTGACACCGTTTTACAGGCGGCTTCTTATGGTTGTTTGCAGGACTGGGACGGTCTTATGTTGTTTTGTTATACATTTGACGGCTACTATGCAAGCTCATATTTCGGCAATAAAGGTTTAGATAATTTTTACGGCAGCTACAACGATCCTGCTGTAATAGCATCTTTCGGCATTGCTTCGGCTGTGTTTAGGCTTGGACTTGTAAGCGAGGCTGAAAACGATGTTGATATTGCATTTTCATACGATGATGTTTTATCCAATAATCAAAACTATAACTATCTAGCCTCAGCAGGTATTTTTGTTTCACGTTTTTCCAATTTATTTTTTAACGATAAATATAATGGAAAAGCGGATCTTGTTATAAGCTCAGGAAATATTTCTTCCGGGGATTATTCAGCTTCCGAAAAGCTTTTGATTCATTCCGAAAACATATGCAGCGATGCATATCAAAAAACAACTGACCGAAACGAGTGGCTTAACAGATATCTACCCTGTAGTAAAAAATATTATAATAATGGCAAATTTTCCGCTGCAGTAGGCAAAAACGCTATTGTAGACAGTTCTGAAACATCAATTGGGCTTTTGCAATCGCAGTCGCCTGATAAAACAATCCAGATGGCCTTGCAAAACTTCGGTCTTATTCAAGATGGCAGGGGTTTTCATTCTGATCGTATCGTCTCAGATAATGGACAAATTATCTGGAAAACAACTGGTACCTTTTACTTAAACGCAAATCGTATTACGGTTTTTTCCGGCAATACAGAAGGATCTATTCAAACTCCTGCTTTCGCTGTTTCCACACAAAATGATATGGCCGCGTTGGCACTTTTTGAAAAAGATAAAGATTCTCAGCTTTTGTATGCTCTTGGTAGAAGTAAAAATTCAAATATGACGTGGGATGGAAATATTCTAACAAGCCTGGGTACGGCACCTATCCTAATTGAGGATGTACGTGGATTAATAAATCTTTATTCCTCTCGTGAAAGACTTACAGTTTACGGTCTTGACGAGCATGGTAATCGAACCGAGCAGCTGGCTGTTAAAACAACAGATTCGGGCTTTGAGTTTAGCCTTGGCAAGTATGTACGATATGAACTTATTTTTGACGGTACACGAAGCGTAAATGAGCTTGAAAGTTTGAAATTAGGTTCACTTCCATCAAAGTTAAATTATTCAGTTTGTGAACCTCTTGATGTAGCAGGGATGACTGTTCTCGGTGTTTACAGAAACGGTGAAGAGCGTGAGCTTGATTTTTACAGTGCAGATGGTTATGACCCTCAAAAAACAGGTAAGCAAACAGTTGAAGTAACATATGGCGGAAAAACAGTTTCATTTGAGGTTGAGGTTTTTAAATATGCTGACGCCGACGCGGATGAAGACGGTGAGGTTACTATAAGTGATGCCATGCTTGCATTTAAGTTCATTGCAGGTAAAACAGAGCTACAAGGCAACCCTTATAATGCGTGTGACATAGATGAAAACGGCATTATCTCTCTTACCGATTCAATGAAAATATTCAAGATTGTAGCGGGGAAAATTAGCTCGGAGGAAAAATAGTGAAAAAAACAATTATAATTTTGGGTATTATTTCATTCATTATTACGTTGAATGTAGGTATCCATGCTGACAATACTGAATATCTTTACTATATTGAAGGCGGTGAGGCTGTAATATACGGTGCGAAAAAAACCGATAAAAACCTTGAAATCCCTAGTAGCTTAGGCGGGTTTACCGTTAAACGGATTGACAGCGATGCTTTTTGTAATTCTTCAATAGTTTCACTTTCGTTGCCGAATACAATTTTGACAATAAGCCCTCGTGCGTTTTGCAGTAATCTATTTTTACAAGAGGTTACAATTCCTGCAAGTACAGAATACATAGGAAACCAAGCTTTTGCAGATTGCCCGGATCTGTCAACGATCAACTTTGAAAAAGACAGTGCACCAATAATGGGTATAGATGTTTTTAAAGATTCTTTGTGGTTAAATAGTCAACCGGATGGAGATGTCTACATCGGTGATATTTATTATCAATATAAAGGTGATCTTGTCTATGACACGGAATTAGCTGTTCGGGAAAACACCTTGGTAATATCCGGTGGGGCATTTATGAATTCTGACAAGCTTGTAAAAATTCATATGCCTTCAACCGTAAAGTCAATCGGAGAGTATTCGTTTTTTGGCTGTAATAATCTTAAGTCGATTTCATTTCCGGAAAACACGGAAGTCATAGGAAAATATGCTTTTGCTAATTCAGGCATTTCAGTAGCGGAGTTTAATAATAATTTGAAAAGAATTGAAGATAATGCATTTTTAACTTGTAATTCTTTACAAAAAGCAATTTTTAATAATGGGCTTGAATATATCGGCCCATATGCATTTTATAATAATTCATCTCTTAAAGAAGTAATGATATCTGATAGTGTAACAAATATCGGTAATAAAGCTTTTTACGAAACCCCAATAAAAACTCTTCATCTTTCGGAAAGTTTGCACACCATTACGGAGGATTGCTTTTACGGCACAGAAATTCAAAGCCTACATATTCCCGACAGTGTAATAAACATTGAAAATGATGCTTTTGGTAACTGCAACTCTCTTTCAGAAATTACCGGAGGTGATAATATTGTTTATATGGGCGAATCAGTTTTTGAAAATACGACATGGATTAATGCCCAACCTGAAGGATTATTATATCTTAAAAGTGTCCTAATTGGTTATAAAGGTGAAATGCCCTCCAATTATACTGCGGATTTAAAAGAAGGAACTAAAGGTATTGCTAATGGAGCATTTAAAAATCAAACAACACTTATAGATATTATTGTCCCCGATACGCTTGTGGAGGTTGGTTTAGGTTCTTTAGAAAACACAAATGTAAAATTCACTTCTCCTTTTGCATATGTAGGGAATGTTTTGTATAAATATAGTAGCAGCGAGGCTTGTGAAGATCTTGTTATCCCAGACAAAACAACTTCAATCTCTTCTGGGGTTTTTTGTAGTGCATCAATAAAGAATATAACACTTCCAAATAGTGTTACTTATATCGGCAAAACTGCATTTTCTTCACCGTCTATTAAAGAAGTTGTTATACCGCCCTCCGTAAAATACATAGGTGAAAATCTTTTCGGCAGCAGATATGCTGTAGCAAAGGTTGAGAAAGGCTCTTATGCCGATAAGTATATGTTAAAACACAATATAGAAACCGTTTATATCAGCTTTGTTGAAACATATTCATACGGTGACGTTAATGGTGACGGGGTTGTGTCTTAGCAGATGCAATGCTTGTTATGCAGGCAATAGTAGGGAAATTTGAACTTAATGATAAAGCTATTTTAGCTGCGGACTATAATCAAGACGGAGCCATAAAACTTATTGACGCTATGAAACTTTTCCATATAGTTTCGGGTAAATAAATATACACCGTTTTGTTACCTCCTCATATTATAATTATGAGGAGGTTTTTTATGGAAAATGTTACTTTTTTAATGGAAACAATTAATATTACTCAACGTGAAAACGGGGGGTATTCTCATAAAAAGCTTGAGGCATGGGATATTGCTGGAGCGGATACCAAAATAGAAGATGCATATGCACCGTGTACTGTAAGAGTTTTATCAATACTTCCCTACGAAACAACGGGATTTGCAAATACTGTGTTTTTTGGTTCTTGCGATGAAAAAGGAAATCAATGTCCGGTTAGGCTCGGTAATAAAAAAGAAAGTGTTTTAACATTTGCTCTTACGCATTCAAATGATATATCAGATATAAAGGTTGGGAAAATATATAAAAGCGGTGAGCCTTTCTATAAAGAAGGAACAACCGGAAATGCAACCGGTAATCATATTCATGTTGAAGTTGGAGAAGGTTGGCAAACCAAGAAATACAAACGTTCTGACGGGATATGGGAAATCACAGGATGTATTCCGATAAATGGTGTTTTTTATTTTCTTGAAGGCTGGAATAAAGTGAAAAATCTTAATGGTGTTTCGCTTCCGGTTGTCAAGTATCGTTCAGCAATCTTCTCAATAGTTGACGCACAAAAAGCATTTCAGATAGTTGCTGGGAAAAGAAAAGCTACTGGTAGTGATTTACAATTTCTTGATATAAATGGTGATGGAGTTATTGATCTTTCAGATGTAATGAAAATTTTTAAAATAGTTGCGGGTGATTAATAATATATTTGGGAACCAGTTTTCTCTGTTCCCATTTTTATGTTTAGAAATGTTAACTTTTTATGCGCTACTTGAAAAATTATTAAAATTATGCTATTATATAAGTAATTATATTCAAGAACGGTGGTTGTCACACATGTTAAAGGAAAAATTGCAACAGGCTCGGGAAAATGCCGCAGCAGAGCTTGAAAAAATAAAAACCTCTGAGGAACTGGAAACTTTAAGAGTTTCATTTCTCGGTAAAAAAGGGAAAATAACGTCTCTGCTTTCTGAAATGGGTAAGCTTTCAGCTGAAGAGCGCCCTGTTATTGGCCAAGTTGCTAACGAAGTTCGCAGCTACATTGATGCGCAGATAAAACAAAAAAAAGAAGAGCTTGCGCAAAAAGAGCTTGAGTTTCGTTTAAAAAAAGAAAAGGTTGACATTACTCTTCCGGGTAAACCCGTGAAGGTTGGAAGACAGCACCCTTTGCACCTTGTCCTGGACGAGGTTAAGGACGCATTCATTTCTATGGGATTTACAATAGAAATCGGTCCTGAAGTTGAATTTGATAAATATAACTTTGAAAAACTGAATATCCCTGCCGATCATCCGGCACGAGATACTCAGGATACATTTTATTTTACACCTGAGGTTCTGTTGAGAACACAGACAAGCTCGGTTCAGGTTCGCGTAATGGAGAATAAAAAGCCTCCTATACGTATACTTTCACCGGGACGTGTTTATCGTATTGATGAAATAGACGCAACGCATTCACCGGTTTTTCATCAAATAGAAGGGCTTGTTGTTGACGAAGGTATAACAATGGCTCATCTTAAAGGCGCTCTTGAGACAATGGCTAAAAAATTGTTTGGTGAAAATGTTAAAACACGTATACGCCCAGATTATTTCCCGTTTACCGAGCCGTCGGCTGAAATTTGTGTTTCATGCTTCCGTTGCGGAGGTGAGGGCTGCCGTTTTTGTAAGGGTGAAGGTTGGATAGAAATCGGCGGTGCCGGAATGGTTAACCCCAAAGTGTTGGAGAGCTGCGGCATAGACACTCAAAAATACAGCGGTTTTGCATTTGGTATGGGGCTTGAACGCCTTGTTATGTTGAGATATAAAATTGACGATATAAGAATGTTTTTTGAAAACGATGTAAGATTTCTCAACAATTTTTAATTAAGGCATTTAATTGGCTTTATATTTCTGAAAGAAGGAAACATTGATGAACGTATCATATGAATGGCTTAGAGAATATACGCCCGTATACGCAACGGATAAAGAGTTTGCACATGAGATGAATATGACGGGCACTGAAATAAAAGGGTTTTTCAAACAATCCGACGGAATTGAAAAGGTTGTTGTAGGAAAAATACTTGAAATAAAACAACATGAAAATGCAGACAAGCTTGTTGTTTGTAAGGTAGATATTAATAGTGAAATTATACAGATAGTAACTGCGGCTAAAAATGTTTTTGAAGGAGCATTAGTCCCCGTTGCTCTTGACGGATCTACTTTAGCAGGTGGCGTTAAGATAAAAAAGGGGAACCTACGCGGTGTTTTATCCCAGGGTATGTTTTGTTCTGTTGCTGAGCTTGGCTTAACAATAAGCGATTACCCGGGAGCTGTGGAAGACGGCATTCTTATTCTGCACGATTGTGAAACCGGTATAAATGTTTGCGACCTTTTAGGCATGAATACAACGATTTTTGAAGCAGATATTGTTACAAACCGGCCTGATTGTCTTTCTATGATAGGTGTTGCCCGTGAAGCTGCAGCTACATTTAAAGCACCCTTTACGCTTAAAAAGCCTGAAGTTAAGGGTGAGGGTTCAGATTTAAACGGTTTTGTTAAAATTGATATTGAAGCAAAAGATCTTTGCCGACGCTACTGCTCAAGAGTTGTAACTGATATAAAAATAGAGCCGTCGCCTCTTTGGCTTATAGAACGCTTGCGTGCTGCAGGCGTAAGAGCAATAAATAATATTGTTGATATTACAAATTATGTAATGCTTGAATACGGCCAACCCATGCATGCCTTTGACCATAGTTGTATCCGTGGTGGAGAGATAATTGTTCGTCGTGCAAAAGAGGGTGAAAAACTGACAACCCTTGACGGAATTGAACGTATTCTAACCACTGAAACCCTTGTTATTGCCGATAAAGAAGGTGCTACAGGTCTTGCCGGAATTATGGGCGGTGAAAACAGTGAAATTAAAGACAATACAAAAACTGTTGTTTTTGAAAGTGCAAATTTTGTGGGTTCAAATATACGCCACAGTGCTAAAAAACTTGGTATGCGTACGGAAAGTTCTGCAAGATTTGAAAAAAATCTCGACCCTGTGTTGGCAATGGCGGCTCTCGATAGAGCTTGTGAACTTGTTGAACTTTTAGGCGCAGGTAAGGTCTCAAATAATTTTATTGACATAGATAACAGTGATAAAACCTTGCGTCATGTAAAGCTTGACACCGAATGGATTAATAAATATCTGGACATAGATATCTCAAACAGTGAGATGGTTAAAATACTTGAAAGACTCGGTTTTACTGTTGACGGTAATGATATAACCATTCCGTCTTTCAGAAGTGATATTGAAACGAAATATGATATATCGGAAGAAATAGCACGTTTTTACGGATATGATAATATACCCAGCAAAAATTTCCGTGCACAGATACAAACTGGTGGCTTGACATCTGAACAGCTTTTTGAAAAGAAAGCCGGAGCTACTCTTCGTTCATGCGGACTTTCAGAAGCTGTGACTTTTTCATTTGTAAGCCCCAAGGGTTTTGATAAAGTTCTTATTCCGGAAGAAAGTCCTTTGCGCAACGCTTTAAAAATTAAAAACCCTCTTGGTGAGGACACATCTATAATGCGCACAACCGCGCTTCCTTCAATGATGGATGTGTTGTCTCATAATTACGCACATCGTGCACCTGAAGTATGGATGTATGAAAATGCAACGGTTTATATTCCAGGAGCTGAAAATACTTTACCGACCGAGAAAAAAATTATAACTGTCGGCATGTATGGAGATTGTGATTTCTTTACTCTCAAAGGCATAATTGAAGAGTTCTTTGAAAAGATGAATATAGACGGTGTAGAATATATTTTACCACAAAATGACACGGAAAGTTATCATCCCGGACGTGTTGCCTGTGCCAGTGTAAACGGTGAAGTTTTAGGCATTTTAGGTCAACTGCATCCTACTGCTCAGAAAAATTACGATATTTCTACTCCGGTATTTGTTGCAGAAATTTCTCTTTCGGCATTATATAAAGTTGCAAAGGCAGATAGCGAATATAAGCCTGTACCGAAATATCCTGCTGTTGAACGTGATTTGGCTCTTGTTTGCGAAGATGAAACATATTCCGGTGGAATTGAAGCTAAAATAAGAAATCTTGCAGGAAAATATCTCGAAAAAATAACTGTGTTTGATGTTTATACCGGTGAGCAGGTGGCTCCGGGATATAAGAGCATTGCATATTCGTTAACTTTACGCAGCAGTGACGGTACCCTTGGTGATGAGGAAATCGAACGTGTTATGAATAAGGTTATTAATGGTTTAGCAAAAGATGGTATAACTTTAAGGCGTTAATATATCAGTATAATTTATTAAGAAAAAAATATATTTACAATATAAGGAGGTAATGAGAATGAAAGATCAACAACCGGAATTTGACGGTGGAAGAACTATGCGATTTAGTATTAAAGATGCTTCACAATCAGAGATGAAAAAAATTCTGATTGAGGTTTACGATGCTCTTGTAGAGAAAGGCGGATATGATCCAATCAACCAGATAGTCGGTTATATTCTTTCGGAAGACCCTGGCTATATTACCAACTATAAGAACGCAAGAACTCTTATTCGTAAAATCGATCGTGATGAGCTTTTACAGGCTCTTATTAAAAACTATTTAGAAAACTAAAGTCTGAAAATAATTTCAAACTCGTTTGGAAAGGATTTTCTATAAAATGGATGTATATTACGAGCAACTTTATAAACGCAGAAAACGCCCTCAGGATGCTGTTTTACAAGTATCTTTACTGATACTCACACTTCTTGTAGCTGCGGCCTCACTAATATGGCTTCGGGTTTGGCTTATGACTTTAGTAGGCCCGTTTCTTGCTGCACTGATAAGTGTTGCGGTTACAGGTGCTGCACTTTATTTCGGCTACCGCGTTTATATGCAGTTTGACCTCGAATACGAATATTCATATTTAAACGGTGATATAGACATAGATAAAATCATGAATAAAACTATGCGAAAACGTATAATAAGCGTAAATGCTAAGAATTTTAACCGATTCGGTATTTATGACGAAAATGCTAAGGTAAGCCTTAAGAATATGCAGTTTGACACAACGGTGAATGTATGCTCTTACACAGAGTCAACTGTTTATTACGCTGTTTTACGTCATCCCTCACAGGGAAATACATTACTTATATTCGAACCTGAAGAACGTATACTTGAAGATTTGAAAAAGTATACAAAAAATCTTTCAAAATGAACGATGATATTTTTATTGGGATCGATATAGAAGAGATCTCCAGATGTGAGAAGATAGCAGAAAGCCGTGTATTTTCAGAATCTGAAAAAAAACTGTTTGAGGGAAAAGGGCAAAATAGATTACAAACGGTCGCAGCTAATTTCTGTGCAAAAGAGGCGGTTTTAAAAGCTTTAGGCAAAGAACGTGAAAACTGTTCCTTGCCCAGCCTTGATTTGCTTACAAGCATTGAAGTTTTACGCGAGGTTTCAGGCCGTCCGTATATAAACCTTTGTAATGAACTTAAAGAATATAAAGATAAATATTCTTTTGATATCTCACTTACACATACCAAAACAACGGCTGCGGCTGTTGTTTTGGCACGTAAAAAGAAAAATACATTGAAAGATGAGCGTATATATCCACTTACTCTTATAAGACCTCGCCAGCAAAATTCTCATAAAGGAACGTTTGGATCAGTTGAGCTTTTTTGTGGTAGTCGTAAGATGACTGGTGCAGCAGTGCTTTGTGCAAAAGCTGCTCTGAGATCCGGTGTAGGACTTGTGTATATGCCATTACCTTATGCTGTACGTAAAATAATCCAACATCATTTGTGTGAGCCTGTATTTAATAAAGCAAAGAACCCTACTGCAATTGTTGTCGGATGCGGGCTTACGGTTCGCCGTGCAAAAATACTGAAAAAACTTAAAAAAATGAATTTGCCAATCGTCGTAGATGCTGACGCTGTAACATATCTTTCCCGTCATATGAATATACTTGAACAAGGCGGCAATGAAAAACTTGTTTTGACGCCGCACCCGTTAGAGTTTGCACGTCTTTTAAGCGGAGGTACGAAAGGAGATATATCAACTTTCGTGCCTAAAACAGAAGAAGATCGCAAAAGTACTGCACGGGATTTCGCCGTGAAATACGGCTTAACACTTGTTCTGAAAGGTCATCGTACGATTGTTGCAACAAAAGACGGCGAAACATATGTAAACAGTACCGGAAATTCGGGGCTTGCAAAAGGAGGCAGCGGAGACGTTCTCGCCGGTCTTTTAGGTGGGCTTCTTGCGCAAGGGTATTCCGCACATGATGCGGCGATTCTTGCAGTATGGCTTCACGGAAAGGCATCTGAAAATATCGGGTTGTCACAAAGTGCTGTTTTACCAAGCGACATCTGCGTTGAAATAGGTAATATGATAAATGACGAATGGAGCCGCAGTTAAATACTTAAAAAAGTTTATGTGTATATTGGCAGTTTTTCCTCTTTTGTTTTTGGTGGCATGTTCCTCGTCTTCTTTGGGGCCTTCCCAAACAGTCGATTACTGTTATGAAGCAAAAAGTGAAAATTATCATTATATAATAACACCTACTACGCTTGAAATTACTCGCACTGATGGACTTTGGTGCGGAGAGAAGCTAATTGTCAGCGGGGGTAATATGGAGTATTGTGAAATTACTGAGCCGCTTTCGCCTGATGCTTCTGTATTAAAAGTTTCTGAGCTTTTTTATAAGATATTTATGGGGCAAATAGATACAGAGACTGAAAGGAACGGAGATCATCTTAAAGTAACAGGGATATGGTCTCGCCCGTTCACACTTATGCTTGATAAAAAAACACTTGAACCTTATTCGCTGTATTGGATGGGCGAAAATATTATGTTTGAATAAAGGGACGAAAAAAATGGATGAGATAACTGAAAATAATTATCATGAGTTTGGTTCGTACTCACACCGGACTTGGGCGGAAATAGATATTGATAAAATTGAAAAAAATATAGATATTATTAAATCACTTTTACCTGAAGGCTGTGGCATTATAGGCGTTGTAAAAGCGGATGCTTACGGCCACGGTGCCGTAATGATTTCCAAAACATTAGAAAAGGTTGTTACATATTTTGCGGTTTCTTCACTTCATGAGGGAATCCAGCTTCGAAAATGCGGAATAACTAAAGATATTTTAATTTTAGGTTACACTCCGGCGGAAAGCGCAAATCTGCTTATTGAGAATAACATTACTCAGACTATTTTTTCATATAATTATGCAAAAGCTCTTTATAATAAAATTTCAGCAGGTAAACTGCTTACTCATATAAAACTTGACACAGGTATGACTCGATTAGGTTATGAACCTTTTGAAAAAGAAGATATAATAAAAACTGTTGCCGACTTTTCTTTAAAGATAGACTTTATCGGCATATTTACTCATTTTGCAGTTTCCGATGATATTACTTCGGATTTTACGGACAAGCAGTTTTCATACTTTATAAAAACAACGGAATATCTCTCGTCAAAAGGAGTACAGTTCAAGTATAGGCACGTTTGTAACAGTGCAGCAATAATCAATTACCCAAGAATGCATCTTGATCTGGTTCGCCCCGGTATAATCCTTTATGGGCTTTATCCGGATAAATCAACAAAAAAAATAGGGCTTGAACCGGCTTTGTCTTTTAAAACGGTTATTGCCCAAACCCATAAAATAAAAAAGGGGACAACCATAAGTTACGGAAGAACATTTAATGCTGAAAATGATATGACAGTTGCCACCATCCCTGTTGGATATGCAGATGGGTTTTCGAGGTTGTTTTCTAATACCGGAACTGTTTTAATTAACGGTAAGCGTGCAAAAATTGTCGGGCGTGTATGTATGGACCAATCTATTATAGATGTTAGTGGTATTGACGATGTTAAAACAGGGACAATCGTAACTCTTATAGGGCGAGACGGCAATGATGAAATCACACTTGAGGAAATTGCAGACCGTATGGATACAATTAATTATGAAGCAACATGCTTAATAGGAAAGCGTGTTCCGAGAATTTATTTAAAAAATAGAGCCCCTATTGCTACTGAATGTTTAATTTTAGAATAAAAAAAGCCTTGCCGAAGAACCGGCAAGGCTTTTTTGTTATTGTTTGTATTTCAAACTCTTAAAATGCTTTTAATCATTTAATAAATATTTAAGCATTCTATCTGGGTTTTCAAGAAAGCTTAATGTAACTTGGTAATGTTCTGTATCTTTATAATTAACTGATTTAATACCACTTTGCGAAAACTCTAAAATTTCTGCATTTGGAAAAGCCATAAGTATTGGTGAATGGGTTGCAATGATGAACTGAGAATTGTTTTTAACAAGGCTATCAATTTCGGCAATTAAAGTTAACAGCTTCATTGGTGAAAGAGCTGCTTCCGGTTCGTCTAAAATATAAACTCCGTTGCCTCCAAATCTATTTTGAACTAATGATAAAAAACTCTCTCCGTGTGATTGATTGTGTAGTGAAACTCCGCCGTAACTATTAATTACAGGAGGAGAAAAGGATGGTTCTTTATCCATTTCATCAATATTTGTAGCTACGTTATAAAAACTTTCAGCTCGAAGAAAAAACCCGTCTTTCGCATGTTTGCCTTTAGATATGACTAAATGTTTCCATAAATCAGAATGTGATTGATTAGTTGAAAAGTCAAAGTTTCTTGATCCACCTTCAGGATTAAAACCATATGCGACAGCAATAGCTTCAATTAAAGTTGATTTCCCTGTTCCGTTTTCACCAACAAAAAAAGTTACATTATTGGAAATCGGTATTGATTTATTTGCTGTAAGATACTTAATGACAGGAAGCTGCAATAAATAAGAATTTTTTTCAATCGGCTTATCAAGTATAATAGAATTTATATATTGCCCTAAAAGCATTTATTCACCTCGTCAACTATAGAAATTTTTTAGATTTTGTAAACTGTCCTTCAAGTTTTATATTAAGTATTAGGTTAACTTGAAAACTAGTTTGTTTTTATGATCTTTTCGTAAGTACACTTTGTTACTTTCGATTAACATGAATTCTATATTCGCCTTCATTACTCTTCGTCTGACTATCAAACCTTCACAAATCTTAAGATAGTTTTAAACTTTATATACTATAATTTAAAAAACTGAATGTTATTGTTTTTTCCTATTAAATAATTTTATAAATATTTTTACAATTTCATACCATAACACAGCTATTGCTGCAATCACTACCGTTAAAAAAAACTGGCTTAAAGAAAGGGGCGATAGCTTTAAAAATCCATTAAGCGGGGTATAAAGTATTATAAGGAGCATCGATATTGTTCCGATCACTGCTAACCACATTACTTTATCTTTAGCAAGACGCATTACAGATCTATAAGCAAAATCATGTTGTGAACTGTTAACCTGGACAAGAAAGAGGTTTGACAACATAATAATTGCAAGGCCCATAGACCGTGCAATCGCTGCATTATCAGGATTATTATTTAGGATTGTAAGATATGTACCAAAGGATGCTGCAAAAATAGCAAGCCCCTGCAGAATGCTTTTTAAAAGTGTTTTTATGTTTAATAGTTTTTCTTTTGCTTTCCTGGGTTTTCGTTCCATTATATTTATTTCTGCCGGTTGTCGTTCTAGAATTATTGAACAAGTAGGGTCAATGATTAATTCCAATAAAACTACATGAAGAGGGAGAAGTAAAAGGGCGGATGGAGCAATTCCTATAAATGGTGCAAGGAGAGACGCAAATGCTATTGGAATATGGATTGTGAATACATATCCGACTGCTTTACGGATATTATCATAGATACGACGGCCGTCTTTAACCGTTTCTACAATTGTAGTAAAATTGTCATCCAGCAAAATTAAGTCAGCTGCTTCGCGGGAAACTTCGCTACCTCGTTTACCCATAGCGATACCTATATCTGAATATTTTAATGCAGGTGCATCATTTACTCCATCTCCGGTCATTGCTACAATTTCGCCGTTTTCTTTAAAAGCTTTTACAATACGCATCTTATGTTCCGGTATAACACGAGAAAAAATACTTACAGTTTTAACTTTTTCTCGAAGCTCGTCGTCACTCATTTTATTGAGTATATCTCCGGTGATGATATTATCACTGTTTGTCATTCCTATTTTTTTTGCTATAGCAGAAGCGGTAACACCATTATCTCCGGTTATCATTACAACTCTAATTCCCGCTTTATTACACGTGTCAATGTCTCTTTTTACACTTTCTCTCGGTGGGTCTGCAAGACCTATAAGCCCTAAAAAATTCAAACTACAGTCTGTTATGTTTAGTGGAATTTCAGATTCAGATTGCTGCTTAGTGTAAGCAACCGCAATTACCCGTAACCCTTCAGTTGCCATAATATTTATTTGTTCTTCTACAAGACATTTCTCTTCCGGACTGAGCGTGCAAATTGTTAATATACGTTCGGGAGAGCCTTTTGCAGAAATAATAATTTCATTATTTATGTTCCACACGTGCCCCATCATTTTTAATTCATTTGTGAATGCATATTCTGAAATCAATTCGCCGGAAAAAAGTTGTTCTTCGGATAAACCGTTTTGTTTACAATAAGAAAGCATAGCTTTCTCCATCGGATCGTATGCTTCCGTTTCACAGGCTAAACCCATTGTTTCTATTAACAATTTATTGTTTTCGGAAACAGTCCATATATTTTGTACTGTCATTTGGTTCATTGTTATTGTGCCTGTTTTATCTACACAAAGTACTGATACTGCCCCGAGGGTTTCTACTGCAGGGAGTTTTCGAACTAGAGACTTTTTCTTTGCAAGACGCCAAGCCCCCATAGATAAAAACACCGTTAAAATAACAGGGAATTCTTCCGGAATCATGGCCATAGCTAAAGTTATTCCTGATAATATGCTCTCAATAACTCTGTCACCTAAAATATGATCTGGAATGTTAAAATAAGTAAAAACACCTACAAGTGCAAAAAGTACTGCTGCTATACCAGCGCAAAGTTTTACTAAACTCCCGGTTTGTTTTTGTAATGGCGTAGGTTCTTCTAAGGCAGCGGCTACATCTGAACCTATTTTTCCATATTCTGTTCTAAATCCTGTTTTATCAACCAATACAGTAGCCGAACCTTGTGTTACTAAGGTTCCTGCATAACAATAATCTTTTCGCCAATAATCTTCGGTTGCGTTTGCTTGTTTACTTGTAATTTTCCATACTGCTTCAGCTTCACCTGTAAGAGAGGATTCATCTACACATAAATCGTTGCATTTTAATATTTCACCATCTGCAGGGATTTTAATTCCTTCACAAATAAGCATCAAGTCTCCCGGAACAAGGTCGGCGCTTATAATTATCTGTTCTTTTCCGTCTCGGATTACCGTAATGTGTGGTGCTGAAAGATCTTTAAGTGCATTAAGTGTTTTATCTGTTTTCCATTCTTGGATTACATCTATACTTATTATTCCTATTACAAAAATCAGCATTATTGCGCCATCTCTGGGCTCTCCGAGAATGAAGTAAATAATTGCAGCAATGATAAGAAGAAGAAACATAGGTTCACAAATTATATGAAAGACTTTTTTTAAAAAACTTTCTTTTTTCTGTGCTATTAGCTCATTCTTTCCATACCTTTCCAATAATTCTTTAGCTTCAGCAGAAGTAAGCCCTAACTCTTTTTGTTTGTTTTTTGTCATAAAAGAACCTCCGTCATCGCTTAAAAGCGGTGTTTGATTTCTCTCATGGCACTACTTTGAGGTCTTAGTTTGTTCCATTTATGAATAAAAAAAAGCACGTCTATGGAACATACTACTGTCCCACAGACGTGCATAAAAAATCATCATCTGTTGCCGCTTCTAAACGGCCCAGCCCCATGACCTTATAAAAGGTTCATCGCCTGCTCAGTTTGTACTGTTGAACTCGCATTTCGTTTTATGGAAATGTAATGCAGTGCAAAGAGATATACTATATTATATCATATTTACATATAATTGTCAATATTCATTATTTGCAAGCTTTGCTAGCTGTTTTTATTATAATTTTTAACTTTAAATACAGAAATCAATATTAAATATGTAACAATTCCGGATGCGACAGCTATCAGTGCAATCCAAGGTAAAAAAGTCCAAACCCCCGGAGTCCCCAGAACAAACGATGCTGCAGTTATTTGTCCGATTATATGGATTATTGCTCCTGAAACATTAACACCAAAGAGGGAAAACTTATTGCTTTTTTTAATTAATGCCATTATACAAACAGAAAGAATTATTCCAAATAAAGAGAATATAATTGAAGAAATCCTTCCGGTAAAAAACGATGCAAGTAAACTTTTTGAAATACCGAACCCTAAAGCCGGTAAAAATCCATATTCATAAAGAATATACACAACCACAACGTTTGATAGCCCTATTTTAACACCGGGAACAGGAATGAAACCACTAAAAAGACTTTCAATGTATGACAGAATAAGTGCGACAGCCATAAGAATTGCGAAATATGAAATAGTGTAAGATTTTTTACTGCGCAATACCGTCCACCTCGCTTTCGCCGTCTATGCGTATAACAAGGCGGTTTGGAATGCATATAATGCTCTGCCCGCTTCTATATATTTCGCCTGTCTTTTCGCAACTCTTATCGGGACATAAAGCGTTTTCAAAATGTATTTTACCGTTTTTTACTACAATGGTGCCAAGCCCGTCAAATGTTTTGGTGTAATCTTTATCTAATTCTATAATACAAGCTGTTATGCCATTAATGCTTACTGTTGCTGTTATCCCTCTCCCACCGATAAAAAGCAATGGCGAAAAGCACAGTAAAAGTAATAAAACGATAAGAATTATATCAGAGGCCTTAACCTTCATTATATTCTCCGTTTGAAATAGTAAAGTCAATATTTCCTATAGTTTTTACGGTTCTTTTATTATTAACTAAGACCGCACCTGTGATATAACCTTTTTCTATGGCATTCTGCAACAAAATTTCTGCCGTTTCGGGTCCGACGACAAATGCTGCAGTGCTTAATGCATCTCCGTAAACGCCGTCATTTGCAATTATGGTTACACTTAAAAGGTCGTTTTGGGTGGGGTACCCCGTTTTAGGGTCAATGATATGGTGATAACGCTTACCTTCGTAAGTGAAACATCTTTCGTAGGCACCGGAAGTTATAACAGAACAATTATCAACGATCAGCCTACCTACGGTTGCATCGCTTCTATCTGATAGTGGGTCTTTAATTCCCACTACAAAAGGTTTGTCTCCCTGCTTTTTGCCGAAAACAGTTATGTTTCCTCCCAAATTAATCATTCCCGATGAATAACCTTCTTCGGAAAGTGCTTTTGCAACCTTGTCGCCTGCGTATCCTTTACCTATTGATCCAATATCAATGCCGGAACCGGGTTTTAGAAAAATTATGCTGCGAAGTTTTTCGTTAAAAGAAAGTTTATCTGACCCACAAAAACTCTGGGCAAATAATACTTCTGATTCTGTAGGAGGTACGGTTCTGTTGGTAACATCCCACATCTGGGTTAACGGTGCAATAGTAATATCAAACGCCCCTGCCGAAAGCTCATTTATTTCAAAAGCTTGTGCAATAACACGTGTTGCATCTTCAGAAAGGTTCAGAGTCTGGTTTTCCACTTGAGCAATATAAATATTATTTTCAGAAGATGATGTTAAAAGTTTTTGAGCTGAGCCAACAGCGGTTTTGGTTATATTTTCAAAATCATTGCCGGTTTCTCCGTATACAGTAACAGAACAATATGTATCCATTGCGAAAAACTCAGCTGTTTCAGATTTTTCTTTAACAACTTGTTGCTTTTCACAACCGTAGAACGAAAACATTAGTAAAAAGATTAAAGGTAATAATAGCTTTTTCATGAATTATTATGCCTTTCTTTTAAAGTCATTGCTTTAGTAGTTTTTTTTAATATATATTGTACTAATCAGCGCTGGCAATATCCCAGTTTATTTCGCCTCTACCGTTTTCACGTAAAAATTCATTTGCTTTGGAAAAATGCTTGCAACCTAAAAATCCGTTATATGCAGAAAGAGGGCTGGGATGTGCAGCCGTCAGAAGAAGATGGTTTTTATTTGTAACCGTTTTTGCTTTTTCACGAGCATAAGCTCCCCATAAAAGGAAAACAACAGGTTCTTGTTTTTCATTAATTTTTTGTATAACTGCGTCTGTAAATGTTTCCCATCCCATACCGCGGTGGCTGTTTGCAGCCCCGTCGCGCACAGTTAAAACTGCGTTTAAAAGTAAGACACCCTGTTTTGCCCAGGGTTCAAGAAACCCGTCACTTGGTTCTTTTATCCCCAGATCGCTTTGAAGCTCTTTAAAAATATTTATGAGTGAGGGTGGTTTTGGTACTCCTTTTTTTACAGAAAAGCACATGCCGTGAGCTTGTCCGGTTCCGTGATATGGATCCTGCCCGATTATAACAGCTTTAACATCTTTGTATGCCGTTGTTTTAAGCGCATTAAAAATATCGTACATATCAGGATGTATGATACTAGTTTTATATTCTTTTTTAAGAAATTCACGAAGATTTTTATAATATGGTTTTTCAAACTCATCTTTTAAAAGCTCGTCCCAGTCGTTGCCTAAGTTTATCATAATTAATCACCAATCATATCTTAACACAAATAGCTTAAAAAGTCAATAAAAATATGTGTAAAACGAATTTTTTGGGTTATGATATTTTTACAGATATTTTTTAACGGAGTTGATTTGTGTGAAAGCGATTATTATGGCAGGCGGCGAAGGAAGCAGACTTCGTCCATTAACTGAAGATATCCCAAAACCTCTCGCACCGATAGTTGGTAAACCATGCATAAAACATATTATAGATCTTTTACACACCCATGGTATCGAGGACATTGCAGCAACAGTTCTCTATAAAAAAGAAGCTTTGACCGATCTCTTGGTTTCAGAAGGAGTAAAAATATTTGAAGAAAAAACACCTTTAGGTACAGCCGGAAGTGTTAAACAATGTGAAGATTTTGTAGATAGCACTTTTATGGTTATCAGCGGAGACTGTATATGCGATTTTGATCTTACTGCGGCAATTAATTATCACAGATCTCATGGAGGAATCGCAACACTTATTTTATCGGAAGTTAGAAATCCGCTTGAATACGGTGTTTGTGTTCTTGATCAAAAAGGCGTCATAACACGGTTTATAGAAAAACCTTCCTGGGAACGTGCTTATTCAGGAACTGTAAATACAGGTATTTATATTTTATCAAATGAGATCTTTAATTTTATAAAAAAAGATAAAAAAACTGACTTTTCAAAAGATGTTTTTCCGCTTTTAATGCAGACTGGTTATGAAATCCACGGATATCGTGCTGATGGTTACTGGTGTGATATAGGTTCTCTTGACGCATATTTAAGGTGTAATAAGGATGTTCTGTCAGGCAAAACAAGAATAGTTTATCCAATTACTAAAAAAATAAGGGGTGCAAAAGTTTCCCAACCTTGTTATATTGGTAAAAATGTTATTGCAAAAGATGCTACCATTGGTGCTTATACGGTTATTGGTGATAATGTAACTATTAAACCCGGTGCACATGTAGAAAAAAGCGTTTTGTTAGACGGTGCAAGTATTGGTGAAGGTTCATTTATCAAAAATTCTATAATTGGCACTTCTGTAAAAATTGGTGATGGTGTAAGTGTCGGAGACTATAGTGTTTTAGGTTCGTTTTGTATTGTTGGTGATGAGTGTGCAATTACTGCAAAGTCTAAAATTTATGCAAAAAATATTTTACCTGCAGGTGATGTTGTAGGGGGGACTATTTTACACGGAATTAAAGAATATGATCTTTATGATATTGCTCAAAAACCCGAAGAATTGATACGTTTGGGGCGAGCTCTCGGAAAGACCGTCGGTAAAAACCTTTGTATTGCCGGAGAGTGTGCAGAGAGTATGTGGAGAAGGCAGGCTTTGTCAAGCGGAATACTGAGTTCCGGAATAAATCTTTCTGATTTTGGTGAATGTGATAAAAATGCTTTTTCGTATATAATACGGAAAGGGGATTTTGACGGCGGTGTATATATAGGCTGCGACAAGATTTGTTTTTATGAAGCAGACGGACTGCCTCTTTCCCATGCAAGAACAAAAAACTTGGAAAAAAATATATCATCAAGCGATGATGAAGTAAAAAGCGGTGAATACAGGACTGCTTCAGGTTTTATGCCTATTTATGAAGATAAGCTTAAAAAACATCTTATGGGGATAGGCAGTGTTCCTTTTTTTGTATACGGGCCAGAGTTTTTCACATCACTGTTTATAACTGAACCTGACGACAATTCCGAACGATTTTATATAGGTGATGAAGTAGGGGTAGATGAATATCCGCCTGAAACAGTTATGAACGCCGTATGTTTGGCTTTCGGTAAAACTTACGGCCGTGTTTATATCCCATATTCATATCCTACAACAGCTGAAGAAATTGCTGTTAACAACGGATTTGAAGTCATTCGTGTGACCCTTGAAGATGAAGAAAGACGCCGTCTTTATGATATATGTGATCCTAATATATCCGGCGCGGTCCTTTTAAGGTATTTAACTAAGAATAATTTAACATTTGAGTCACTTACAAAACTCTTACCTTCAGTTACTATGTTTACTCGTGAAGTTTTCGGTACAGATGAAAAATGTAATATAATGAAACGCTTACTTGCAGTTCCGTCACGGAAAAGAGAACTTGTGGAAGGGATAAAGTTTATTGATAAAGATGCGGCTGTGCATATTGTTCCGAGAAACGATTTATACGGTTTTCGTGTTATAGCTCAAGCAAGAAATATGGAGGCTGCACGTGAGATATGTGATTTTTATGTTAATAAAATTAAAATGGTTGACAATGACAAATAATGATGTTATAATTATTTACGTATAATTTTAGTGTGTTGCGCGGCAGCCCCGCGTAATGCAATCGAGACATGATCAAATTTCAGGCTTCTCGGCGGAGAATTCCGCCGATAAGCTGTTGTTGATATATATACATATAAAATATCTTTCGGCGAACTAAAAAGTTCGTCAGGTAAATTGTGGAGGTAAAACTTGAAAAAATTAGAAAAAATTAGAATTATTCCGCTGGGCGGACTTAATGAAATAGGAAAAAACTTAACTGTAATTGAATGTGGTAAAGATATAATAGCAGTTGATTGCGGCCTTGCATTTCCGGATGAGGATATGCCCGGTGTTGACTATGTTATTCCTGATATGCAATATATTGTTAAAAATGCAGACAGATTTCGTGCTGTGTTTTTAACACATGGTCATGAGGACCATATAGGCGGAGTTCCATATTTGCTACGTCAGTTAAATGTGCCTATTTACGGGACACGTTTAACATTAGGGATTGTTCAAAATAAACTTCGTGAACACGGCCTTGACCGACAAGCAAAACTTATTCAAGTTGAGGCTGGTCAAAGCATTGAAATGGGAACATTCAACATCGAATATATTCATGTTAACCACTCAATCGCAGACGCAGCTGCTCTGGCAATTCACACTCCATGCGGCATTTTATTACACACCGGTGACTTTAAAATTGACGTAACACCTATACAAGGTGAAATGGCTGATCTTGCACGTTTCGGTGAACTTGGCAAAGAAGGGGTTTTAGCTATGTTGTGCGAAAGTACAAATGTAGAACGTCCGGGCTTTGCACAAAGTGAAAAAAACGTTGGTGCAACCTTTGACAATATTTTCCGTTCTGCTCGTGACAAACGCATTATTATCGCAACATTTGCTTCAAACGTAGATCGTGTCCAGCAGGCAATAAATACAGCAATAGCATATGACAGAAAGGTCGCTGTAAGCGGCCGTAGTATGGAAACTGTTATTGAAGTTGCAAATCAACTAGGATATATGAAAATACCTCAAAATGTTTTAATAGATATAAGCAAAGTTAATAAATTTCCTCCAGAAAAGGTTTGTATAGTTACTACAGGCAGCCAAGGTGAGCCGATGAGTGCGCTTTACAGAATGGCTTATTCTGATCATAAAACTGTTGAAATAAATCAGAACGATTTGATTGTTTTATCTTCCACCGCAATACCGGGTAATGAAAAGTTAGTCGGCCGCGTTGTCAACGAACTTTTCCGTTCCGGAGCGGATGTTGTTTATGACAACAGCCTTGGGGTTCATGTTTCCGGGCACGCCTGCAGGGAAGAAATAAAACTTCTTATTTCTCTTGTTAAGCCTAAGTATTTTATTCCAGTCCATGGAGAGTACCGTCATTTAAAAAAGAATGCTATGACAGCAACCGAGGTTGGGGTTGATTCTCAGAATATTATTGTTGCTGATATAGGCAATATAATTGAAATTGACAGTAAGAAAATAGCTATTGTAGGGACTGTCCCGTCAGGGAAAACTATGATAGACGGTCTTGGTATCGGCGATGTGGGTAATATCGTTTTACGCGATCGTATACATCTTTCTCAGGACGGTTTAATAGTTGCTTGTGTAGTTCTTGATTCCCAATCACGTTCGCTGGTATGCGATCCCGATATTATTTCACGCGGATTTGTCTACATTCGTGAAAATGGTGATATGATTTATGAGATGCGTGATTTAGCCGGAGAAGTTGCAGAAAGAACAGCACAGCAGGGTGCAGAAGAATTTGCATTTATGGTGCGTAATAAGCTGCGTGACGAACTTTCAAAATTTATTTTTGAACAGACAAAGCGTAAGCCCATGATTTTACCTATTGTAAAGGTGGTTTAATTATGACTGCTAAAACAAAAGAGCTTATGGAAATGCTAAGTCACTCCGCTCCTTGCGGAGAAGAGCATGAATATGCAGAGTTTCTTGTACAAAAACTTAAAGCTCTCGGTTTTTGCGAAAATATTGAAATAGATAAATTTAATAACGTTATAGCACGTATACCAGGCAAAAATAAATACACACTTATGCTTGAAGCACATTATGATGAAATAGGCCTTGTTGTTACCGAAATAACTGAAAACGGTTTCTTACGTGTGCTCCGTGTAGGTGGTACCGATAGGCGTACAATGCTTGCCTCAGAGGTGATTGTCAACGGGCTACCCGGGGTAGTTTGCTCTGTTCCTCCACATCTGATGAAACCGG
>QAKR01000006.1 GCA_003343705.1 Clostridiales bacterium
AAAAATGACGGCACTTCCAAAAGCTTAAAAAATGTGTTATAATCTTTAGTATTAAAAAAAATAAAAGCCTCGGTGTTATAAATACTCCGAGGTTTTTTAATAAATCGGTATAAATTACAGGGCTTGAAATTTTATTTGAAATGAGGTTTTTTTATGTTTGAAAACTCAAAACGAGTATGGCTTAACAGCGCAGATGAAAAAAACTGCTATGTGGATTTGTCGGAAAAGTTTAATGCAAAAGTAGGGGAGAGCTATATTTTTCATATTTCGGCAAATTCAAATTATGCGGTATATATAAACGGAGAATATGCCGATGCAGGGCAATATGCCGATTATGCAGAGTGGCGTTCCTATGACAGCTTAGATATTTCAAAATTAATAAAAAACGGTGAAAACCAACTATTAATAACAGTTTACTGGCAAGGAGAGGACAGTTCATGCTATCGTCTTGAACCGGCGGGAGCTGTCTACGAACTTAGAAATAATGAATCCGTTCTTGTTTCAGGAGATAAAACTCTTGCAAGAAAAAATACAAATTATATCTCTTCACCTTGCCCTCACGTTTCAGGGCAGTTAGGTTTTACCATAAGTTATGACAGCCGTAAAGTTTGCAACAGCTTTCAAAAAGCTGATGCTTTTGAAATTAATCCAAAAATCTTTCATCCTCGTCCGATAAAAAAACTTGCTTTATATGATAACCAAAAAGGGAAAATTATGACCCAAGGTGTTTTTAAAGTTAGTCAGAAAAACGATGAGAATTTCGGGCGTGAAGTTATGCATTCCTATAATTCTTTCAGAGAAGGCCATGAGATGCGTAATCCTCACGAGTATATTCAATATCTACCGTCTTCTGTTGAGTTTAAAACAGAAGAGGACTGTGACGGGATTTACTTTTTAATTGATTACCAGGCTGAAAACACAGGATTTTTCTCTATCGATATAGAAGTGGAAGAAGATACTTTGATTTTAGCAGGGTATGGTGAACATACAGAAGATCTTCGGGTTCGTTCTGCAATTGGCCCGAATAATTATGCTATACGTTACTATGCAAAAAAAGGACGCAATGTTTTTATGTGTCCGTTTAGACGTATGGGGCTCCGGTATATGGAATTTCATGTATACTCAAAAAAGTTTAAAGTAAATTATGCAGGTTTTCGCCCGACTTTATATCCTCTTTCACATGAAGAAAACTTTGACTGTAAGGATTTATTACATAATAAAATTTTTGACGTTTGTAAACGAACACTCTTGATGTGTATGCACGAACATTATGAAGATTGCCCTATGAGAGAGCAATCCCAGTATACTATGGACAGTCGAAACCAGATGCTTACAGGCTATTGGGTTTTTAAAGAATATGAGTTTGCCAAAGCGTCTATGCGTTTAATGGCATTGTCAATCAGAGATGATGACATGTTGGAGCTATGTTCTCCTTCTCGTGTTTTTGTAACTATACCTTCTTTCAGTGCAATATTTCTTACAATTGCAGCCGAATATCTGGAATATACAAAAGATAAAGATTTTATTATTGAAATCCTGCCTGTGCTTGAACGTATTGCAAACAAATTCATATCACGCACCGAAGAAAACGGTTTAATTCGTCGTTTTAAAGAATATGAATATTGGAATTTTTATGAATGGCAGCAAGGTCTTGACGGAATTATAGGTTATGAAACTCCTGCAAATGAACATACTTATGATGCTCCGTTATGTGCTTTTGTATCATTTGGGTTCAGGTCCATGGCGAAAATTTACTCAATTCTTGAAAATAGTGTTAAAGAAACTTATTATAAAGATCTTCATAATAGTATGAACGAAAATATAAATCGTGTTTTTTGGGACGATAACAAATCTGCATATGCTTCCTTTATGTTGGATGATAAGATTTCACACTACTGTGAACTTACGCAAGCCTTAATCGCTTATGCCGGGGCAGCGCCCGAAGACAGACTTTCTTCTATTTTAAATAAATTAAAAAACAGCGAACTTTTGGCTGTTACACCTAGTCACGCTGTTTTTAAGTATGAAGCTTTATTACAAAAGCCGGAATATAAACAATTTGTTTTTGATGATATTGCCCGTGTTTGGGGGAATATGCTATATAACGGTGCAACAACATTTTGGGAAACCGATACCGGTGCTTCAGCTTTTGGCAATGCCGGAAGCCTTTGCCACGCTTGGTCCGCAACTCCTGCATACCTGTATATGAAATATAGGGTAGATAACTTGAAATAAACCTATAATTTTGACGCTGCGCGCTCAATATCAAGGGCTTTAATGTAATTTTTCATAAATTCATTAAAGCCTTTTTTGTCGTCTTCTTCAGGTTTTAATGTTTCACTTTCGGAAAATGCAAATACTTTTGTGCTTAAAAACTCTTCAAGAGTTTGGCCGTTGCTTTTATTTATCATATAATCAGCCAGTATAGCCATACCCCATGCTCCGCCTTCACCGGCTGTTTCCATAACAGATACAGGGGTGTCAAGTGCTGCTGCCATAAGCTTTTGACCTGTGGGTTTAGATTTAAAGAATCCTCCGTGCCCGTAAAGCGAATCAATTTTAACATCTTCTTCGTTTCGCAGTATGTCTGTGCCTATTCTAAGTGTTGCCAGGGTGGAAAAAACTTGTGTTCTTGCAAAATTCGCAAATGTAAAGTCTGCGTTAGCAAATCTCATAAAAAGGGGGATACCGTTGGAAACCTCGGTAATATGTTCCCCTGAAAGATAATTATACGATAATAAGCCGCCGCAATCCCTATCTCCTTTTAATGCCGATAAAAAAATCGAATTGAAAATTTGCGGCATATCTACACTACATCCTACAGTTTCACAAAATTCTTTAAGAACATGTGCCCATTCGTTAATATCGGATGTGCAATTGTTGCAGTGAACCATAGCAACGGGTTTTCCTGTAGGGGTTGTAACAATATCGGCTTCAGGGTGCAGATTTTTTAACGGATTTTCAAGCACGAACATTGCAAAAATACTTGTTCCTGCACTTACATTACCTGTGCGAGGTGCGATGCTGTTTGTTGCAACCATGCCGGTTGCCGCATCTCCTTCAGGCGGAGCAACAGGTATGCCCTCACAAAGTATTCCGCTTTCATCAAGAAGTTTTATACCTTCCGAAGTAAGTTTACCAGCATCTTCTCCCGCAACTAAAACTTTTGGAAGAATGCTTTTTAAATTCCAGTTATATCCTTTTTGTTTTGTAATTTCATCAAAGATATTAAGCATATTTTCATCATAATCGTTTGTATCGTGATTTATCGGAAACATTCCCGATGCATCCCCGATACCAAGGACCTTTTGTCCTGTCAGCATATGATGAATATATCCGGAAAGAGTTGTCATGTATGCAATCTGCTTTACATGGGGTGAGTCATTTTTAATTTCCTTGTAAAGGTGAGCAACACTCCAGCGCTGCGGAATATTAAACCCAAAAAGTTCCGTTAATTCCGCAGCGGAGTCTTCGGTAATTGTATTGCGCCATGTTCGGAAGGGGGTAAGAAGTTTTCCGTCTTTATCAAACACAAGATAACCGTGCATCATAGCGGAAAACCCTATTGCCGCAAGCTTTGTGACCTCAACATTATATTTTGATTTTACATCTGAAATCATACTTGAATAACATTTTCTTAAGCCGTTCAACGCATCTTCAAGATTGTAAGTCCATATTCCGTTTTCAAAACGGTTTTCCCATTCATATGATCCGATAGCAATTGGAGTATAGTCTTCACCTGTAAGAACAGCTTTAATACGTGTTGAACCAAGCTCTATTCCCAATGCAGCTTTTCCGCTTTTAATATAATCTATAATGTTGTTCTTGTTCACAAAAACACCTCTTCCTTAATTATTATTTATTTCAAAATAAATTATTTTTAAACACTATTCCAAATTTAATTTTTTAGTTAACATATGACGTGTTATAAGGAAATAAGTTGTTCCGAGAATTAATTGATATAAAGTAATGGCTGCTAAAACAATTTGAACCGCTGAAATTCCGCTCATCATAAAGTTTTCAAATGCATCTATGTTAACTATCATTATCGGCATTATAATTATCGAACTGATCATTTGTAATGCTGCATAAATGCATATATAAGAAACAACAGATGCAGCTATACGGTTTTTAAATTGCTGGCCGATTGCCATTGAAACATAGAACATCAGCAGTGCCGTTATTGATGTAATAAATATAAATAATAAAATCTGTATTGTAATTAATATAACTGTTCCGGTAGAATTTGTACGTACAATTTCTCTCCAGACTTCCCCTAAAGCGCTAAACATTTCTTCGATTAAACCCGGCTCAAGTGCCAGAATTAGCAATGAGCAAATAACCGCAAGAACATTTAGGATCATTATAACAACGCCGCATACGAGTTTGCATACAAGATGCTGGGTTGCCGTAAAAGGTAAGGTAAAGGTTAAGTAACCTTCATGTGAAAGAAGATGTTTATAAAATCTGACAACGATTATTACTTCTCCTACAATAAAAAGCCCGAAAATACTGAACACATATAAAGTTGTTGAAGTTCCTTGAATAAAACTTATAAAAATATTATCTGTATTAAATAAGAATGAAATACGGCTGATAATTGCAAGGCCTGCCAGCATTATATATATGGGCCAAAGTGTTCTGAAAAGCGAATAAAATTCGTGTTTGTATAATTTCTTTAGCATCTGAATTCCTCCCTGAAAAGCTCGTCAACGCTTTTTTGCTCACGCTGGCGGATATTGTCAACAGTGTCGCATAAAACAACTCTACCCATGTTAATAAAGATTACATCGCTTAAAATTTGCTCAACATCTGCAATAAGATGCGTGGAAATAATGATTGTTGCTTCTTCATTATAGTTTGTTAAGATTGTGCGCAAAATATAATCTCTTGTTGCAGGGTCAACCCCGGCTATAGGTTCATCAAGTAAATATAGCTGTGCATCACGGCTCATTACAAGAATTAATGCAACCTTTTCCTGTGTGCCTTTTGAGAGTGTTTTAATTTTTGCTTTTGGGTTTATACCTAAGTTTTGCAGCATTGTATATGCACGCTCGCTTTGAAAATCCGAGTAGAAATCAACGAAATAGTTAATCATTTGTTCTACGGACATCCAGGGTGAAAGAAAATTATGGTCAGGCAGATATGAAACAATCTTTTTTGTTTCCACTCCTATTTCTAAACCGTTAATCAGAATTTCCCCCGATGTCGGAGTTAAAAGACCGTTAGCAAGCTTAATAAAAGTTGTTTTACCGCTTCCGTTTGGCCCTAAAAGCCCGACAATTCTGCCTTTGCCTACTGCCAAATTTATATTTGACAGTGCCAAATTGTTTTTGTACATTTTGCTTAGATTCTTGCATTCAAGAATGTTTTCCATATATATTACCCTCCTTGTTTATCGCTTAATGCTGCTTGAACTCTTGCCACAATGCTATCATTGTCAAGCCCCAAATTTTTTAATGATTGTATAAGCTCATTTACATTTTTGTTAATTGCTGCATCTTTTGCGGCTGCTGCATTTTGTGAGTCTTCACTAACGTATCTGCCGTCGCCGCGTTTTGTGTAGATAAGCCCGATTTCTTCCACAATCGCAAGAGCCCGTTGCATGGTGTTCGGATTAACACCTGCTGTTACGGCAAGCTCCCTTACCGGTTCCAGTTTATCACCGGGTTTATACTTTCCGCTTATTATATCGGTTGTTATTCTGTCAATAAGTTGTTGGAAGATAGGCTTATCATTTGAAAATTTCCAAGACATGTTTATCACCTCTTCGTTATTGTACTAAGACAATAATACACTAACACGATCCAAATGTCAATATGTGGATGATATATTTAACAATTAGCTCACATATTGATATTGTTTTATGCAAATCTTGTCGAAGAGTATGTTCTTGTTTTTCTTGACAAAAATTGTACATTATGATAAAATATATTAAATGGGGTGTTTTTATGAAAAAGACAGTATCAGCAATTGTTTTAGTTTTAATGATAGCAGTAACATTCTTATTTACAACTTTTTACATAGTTAAAAATCCGGTTGAACCTATGCCGGAAAATACAGGCGAGGTTTCTAACGAACCGCCGCAATCAGAATCTATAAAAGAGCCTGAACCCGAAACAACTATAAACACCGGGGCAAACCCTGCGATGTGGGAAGTCCATGCAAAACAGGGGAATGGGCATATCTATTTTTTAGGGTCTGTTCATGTAGGTGACGAAAGCATGTTTCCCCTTTGCCAAAAAGTGACAGACGCATATAATGAAAGTGAGTTTTTGGCAGTCGAATGCGATATGGTTGCCTTTTCTAAGGATATATCCGCTCAATTGGAAACTGTGAAAAAATATATATGTCAACGTGGATCAGATATAGAAGACTATCTTTCAGAAGAAACATATGCACTAATGATGAATTTTTTAACTGAAAACAATGTTGAAGGATTGTCCATGTATAAAAATTATCGTCCTGCAATGTGGTATTCATTAATGTCCAATGTTTTTACAACTATGTCAGGTTTCAGCAGCGAACAGGGCATAGATCAATATTTTCTTAAAGATGCACATAAAAACAATAAGAAAATCCTTGAGATAGAAAGTGTGTCTTTTCAAGATGATTTATTTATATCCCAACCGGACAAGCTGTATGATTTTATGATTAGGCAAAGTATTAAATATTCAGATATAGAAGTGCAGAACCTGAAAGATATTGTGTACTATTATAAGACCGGGAGCATTGAAAAAATAATTGAAGAAACTGAAATTGAAGACAGCCCGGAAGATTACGGAATTACAGAAGAAGAATATAAAAATCTGGAAGAAATGTCTGATAAATATAATAAATCTCTGTTAAATGATAGAAATGTAGGAATGGCAGAAACAGCCATTGAATATTTAGAAAGCGGAAAAACTGTTTTTTACGTAGTCGGGCTTGCTCATTTTATTGATGAAGCCAATATAATCGATTACATGAAAAACCTTGGGTATGAAATAAATAGAGTGAATTAGGAGGAAATAAAAATGAAACGAAAAGTTTTATCACTTGTACTGGCCTTAATGTTATTTTTTGCTATACCTTTAGCAACTTCGGCTGAAAATGTATG
The DNA here is from genome assembly GCA_003343705.1 of Clostridiales bacterium. Classification (GTDB taxonomy): domain Bacteria; phylum Bacillota; class Clostridia; order Oscillospirales; family UBA644; genus QAKR01. The sequence goes on from QAKR01000006.1 coordinate 7,100, forward strand.
GGATGGCGGTACTGCCGACGGTTTTGAATCAGGTGACGGCACTGAGGGTAATCCTTACATAATTAAAACGGCAACACAGCTTGCTTATTTATCAAAAACCGTTAATGAAGGCAACAGTTATGAAAACAAGTTTCTTTCTCTTGAAGCTGATTTAACCTTAAGTGACATTGTTGAAGGTAATGATCTGAGCCCTGATGAAAACGACAAAAAGTGGGTTCCTATCGGTAGTTATTCAAAAGAAGCTTCGCATCCGTTCAGCGGCAGCTTTAATGGTAATAATCATTATATAACAGGTATTTATTGCACCGGGGACACTCAAATACAAGGTCTTTTCGGATATATTGTAAGGGCTGAAGGTGCAAATATTCGTATTGTAGATTCTTTAATTTACAATTCTAAATATTCAGGTGGTATAGCCGGATTTGCAACAGATTGTTCAATCCTTAATGCTCTTTTTTCTTCAAGTATGGTAAAGGGTACTTTATGCGGAGGAATTGTAGGTAAAGCTGTAAGAACAAACATATATAATTGTGAAAACGGCTCAAAAGTCAACGGCGGTGAAAATAGTGAATGTAATGCAGGTGGTATAGCCGGCGTTTCAAGTGCCGGAGAAATACGGAAAAGCATTAATTTGGGTAATATTGTGGGATTTGGTTATGTAGGCGGTATAATAGGCGTAAATTACGGTAATGTAACAGACTGTGTAAATGAAGGTACGATTTACGGCGGTATATACATAGGCGGAATCTGCGGGCAAAATACAGAGTTAATAAGTTGTTCATTTAATAAAGGAACGGTTAGTGCAGAATCTGATGTAGTGGGCGGAATAACCGGTTACAGTAATAAAGAATTATATGATTGTTTTAATATAGGAAATATAACAGGCGTAAAGTTTGTAGGAGGAATAAGCGGATATTCAAATGCTGCGGTTAACACCTGTTATAACCTGGGTGCTATATCTGCAAACTCGCTTTTCGGCGCTATTGTAGGTGGTGAGAACCCCCAAGCGGTAAACTCATATTATTTAGGAGATTGCGGAGTAGGTGGTGTAGGTGTATCACTTTCAGAATCGCAGATGAAAGATCAAAACAGTTTTTCCGGTTTTGATTTTAATAATAAATGGACATTTGATAAAACCGATCTTTTCTCGTATCCTCAGCTAAAATCAAACCCATATACAATTAATATACAAGGTAATGTTATTATTAACGGAAATGCTGATTACGGCAACACTATAACAGCTATTGCAAACATAGACCCATTATTGGCAGATGTATCTTATACATGGTATCGAGACGGAGCGCCAATTGAGGGTGCTAATCTTAAAAATTATAAAGTTGCAAAAGAAGATGTCGGTAAAAAAATTACTGTAGTTGTAAGTGGCAAAGGAAGATTTTACGGATCTATTAAAAGTAATGAAATCATCCCTTCTGTTGCAGAAGTAAGCGGAAAAATTTCATTATTCGGCAGATTCCAACCGGGAAATAAATTATCTGTTGTTTTAACTTCAGTAACACCTTCAGAGGTAGAATGTGAATACCGCTGGTACAGGAACGGTGCTGTAATTAAAGATCAAACACAAGCTGAATATATGCTTACCCAGGCTGATGCAAACACTCAAATTTCAGTGGAATTAATAGGTAAAGGTTCTTGCCAGGGTAAATTAATAAGCGCAAATTATACTATATATGAACAAAAGCTTGTAATGGGTGATATTGACGGTAATAATAAAGCCCAGCTTAATGATGCCATGCAGGTATTTAGAACGGTGGCAGGAAGATTTGAACTTGACGGTAATATGTTTCACTGTGCAGATATAAATAAAAACAATAAAATAGCACTTGACGATGCAATGAAAATATTTCAATATGTTGCAGGTAAAAGAGCAGAACTGTAATAAAAAACTTATTTTTTAGTTAAAACTATTGACTTAAAATAAATTATCTGTTATTATTATTAAAAAGCAGATAATTTATTTTTTTTCGGAGGTTGACATTTTTTATGGACAAAAAGCTTAAAGTCGGTATTATCGGTTGCGGAGGTATTGCAAACGGAAAGCATATGCCGTCGCTACATAAAATACCGGAAGTTGAAATGGTTGCGTTTTGTGATATTGTTGTAGAGAGGGCAGAACAAGCAGCAAAGCAATACGGAGTCTCAGACGCTAAAGTATATAAAAATTATCATGATCTTCTTGCGGATAAATCAATTGATGTTGTTCATGTTTGTACACCAAATAAATCACATAGCCCCATTACGGTTGCTTCACTTGAAGCAGGTAAACACGTTATGTGTGAAAAGCCTATGGCAAAAACAGTTGCAGATGCAAAACTTATGCTTGAAGCTGCTAAGAAATCCGGCAAAAAGCTTACAATAGGTTACCAGAACAGACAACGTCCCGAAGTTAAATACCTTAAATCAGTTTGCGAAGCAGGCGAGCTCGGCGATATTTATTTCGGCAGAGCAATCGCATTAAGAAGACGCGCCGTTCCTACTTGGGGCGTATTTATGAATGAAGATGAACAAGGCGGCGGACCGCTTATAGATATTGGCACACATTCCCTTGACCTTACGCTTTGGATGATGAATAATTACGAAGTTGAAAGCGTTTCAGGTTCAGCTTTTTATAAACTCGGCAAACGTGCAAACAGTGCAAATGCCTGGGGCCCGTGGAATCCGGATGAGTACAATGTAGAAGACTCTGCTTTCGGCTTTGTAAAGATGAAAAACGGTGCCACAATAATTATTGAATCATCTTGGGCAATTAATATTGTAAACAGTATGGAAGCGGTATGTCAGCTTGCCGGAACTGAAGCCGGAGCTGATTTTAACGACGGCCTTCGTATAAACGGCGAAAAATTCGGCAGACTTTATTTAGATAAACCCTCCTTTGATATTGGCGGCGTAGATTTCTTTACAGGTGCGCCTGACGGAGATCCCGCATATTCCGAAGCAAGACAATGGATTGACGCTGTTCTTTATGACAAAGAGCCTTGCGTTAAGCCGGAACAGGCATTTGTTGTAAGCCAAATTCTGGAAGCGGTTTACGAATCATCAAAAACAGGGAAGACGATTTACTTTGAATAATAATTTACAAAAGCCTGAATGGCTTAAAGTTTCATACGATAAAAAAGAAGTTGAAAAAATCGCAACAATGATGCGAGAGCTTAATTTGCATACTGTCTGTCGCGAAGCAAATTGCCCGAATTTGGGTGAGTGTTATAAAAAACATACGGCAACATTTTTAATAATGGGTGAAAACTGCACCCGACATTGCAGATTTTGTAATGTTTCAAAAAATCCGGTTTGCACACTGGATGAGAACGAGCCGAAAAATGTAGCTTTGGCTGCTAAAAAACTTGGGCTTAAACATGTAGTAATAACCTCCGTCACAAGGGATGACCTTGATGACGGGGGCGCTTCCCATTTTGTAAAAGTGGTTAAAGAAATACGTGCTGAGCTTCCGGGTTCTGTAATAGAGCTGCTTATTCCCGACCTTCAGGGTAAAAAAGAGGCTTTAGCCCTTATCCTTGAAGAAAAACCGGAGATCTTTTCTCATAATGTTGAAACTGTTCCTCGTCTATATGAAACAGTTCGCCC
>QAKR01000032.1 GCA_003343705.1 Clostridiales bacterium
GACACTCGAACACCACCGGTAGGAATTGTCCCGGAAGATAATGTTATAGTTGAGTTGTGCTCAATAGAATGCTGCTTTTCACATCCGTTGGAAACATGTCTCGCAGAAAGATCTACAACCGTTATGAAATTTTCCACAGCAATAAAAGAATGGGCAAAAATTTGTAAAAATTTGTATGTTGGGGATTATACAACGGATTTTTCAAATTATCTGGCACCTTTCCCAAATTTTAACGTTATCAGGCAGAACGCAAGGTTTTTTGCAGAAAACAATGTTAAAGGGCTTTTTGAACAAGGAACTTACGATACTTTAAGCGGAGAATTTGCAGAGCTGCGCTCATATCTACTTTCTAAGCTTTTATGGGACCCCTATATGACAGAAGAAGATTACAACACATATATGTGTAAATTTTTACAAGCTTACTACGGTGCCGGATGGAGAAACATTCTATCATATATAAATCTAATGATTAAAACAACGGAAGACTCCCATATTTTTATTTACGATAATGTGTTGAAGATATATCCATGCGAAGACGTGAGATATGACCGTAACAACAAGCCACAAATTCCCGACGAAGCTTATGCAGATGTTGAAAATCACGACTGGCTTCAATATTCAAAAAAACTTCGTCATTTTGAAAATTCATTTATAGAAGCAGCCGAAATATACTGGCAAGCAGCATTTGAACTTTGTGATAGCGATGAAGCTAAAGCGCATCTTGAAAAGTTGAGTATTCAACTTCTGGCTTGTAAATCGGCCTTTTTAGGATTTGTAAAAGATCAAGGATTACCATGGACAGAGCTTCAATTTTTTATTAAAGATAAGAGATTGGAGATCATAGATGAAACAAAAAAACAACTTGATGCTGTTATCTATGAAAACAATAAAAAGCTATATGATTTATTGATAAAATATAACATTACAAAAATATGTGAGTGGACAGCTCTTCCCTCCAATCCCAATTTATATAATGAAGTAACCGCATGGAACCAATAATTGAATAAAAACAAAATAGCCAAGATAACCATTTTTAAGGTTGTCTTGGCTATTTTAATACTTATGAAAGCTGGTTTAACATCAAATGAAAAAATTATTCGGTATCTATATTATTATTTTTATTTATTTAATACATGGTATTATAACAATCAATTGATTTTTGTATAATCTCCACAGCTTCATTTCTGTGTTTTACTTCGTCCACGGCGGTGTCTAATCCTTCTAGAGATTTATACACAGTGAAAAAGTGTCTCATTTCATTAAAAATATGTGGTGGAAGAGCTTCTATATCTTTATAAGTGTTATACATGGGATCTGAATAAGGAATAGCAATTATCTTTTCATCATTACGATGATTATCCATCATTGTTATTACCCCGATAGGATAGCATCTTACCATTACAAGCGGATTAATAGCTTCGCTTGAAAAAATTAAAACATCAAGAGGGTCTCCGTCATCTGCATATGTTCTTGGAATAAAGCCGTAATTTGCAGGATAATGTGTAGATGTATATAATATTCTGTCAAGGATCAAAAGCCCCGTTTCTTTATCAAGCTCATATTTCTTTTTACTCCCCTTTTCAATTTCAACAATAGCAATAAAGTCGTCGGGGGTAATCCTTTCAGGTGCAATGTCATGCCAGATATTGCTCATTTGTATTCCTCCTTACGATTTAAACTTTTAAAGAGCTGACATATATAGATTCTACAGCAACTTATATATAGGTTATACGATTATATTATCATACTTTCATATAAGAGTCAAGATTTTTATCCTTAAAAAATGAAGAGCATATAAAATATGCTCTTCACAAAAAGAGAGAGAGGAATATTATAGGAAAACAAAGGATTAAGTCCTGTATTCTCACTATACTTCAATAAATACACCCTGACCGGGTTTTAAATTTATAGTATAAACGCCGTTTTGAGGTTTTAATATGGTTTTTTGTCCATTTTGATATACTGTTAATACTTCAGATTCAGCCTTAAATTCAACAATTTTTGTATTCGTTTCGGTAATTTCTGAAGCATTTGTTAATAATATTGCTTTCCCACTACCGTCTTTTGATGTAAAAGAACCTATAAGCAAGCATCCGTTTGATGAAATATCTGTTATTTCAGAACCGTTATATTCTTGTATTTTATCTACATATAAAGGTACTTTACCCGTTTTATAAACTCCGGTATCTGAATAATTATAAGAAGAGTAAACTTTTGAGAAAACTCCTATTTCTTGGTTAACCAGCTGTGCCCAGTCCCATATTTCAGTATAGTTGTGTGCATAATCACGCATTGCATAAACAACATTGCTGGGCCCTCCGGGCACATATCCAGGAACATCATATGTAAAATGCATCATTTTGGATGCCCCAAATGCTAAAAAAGCATACATTTGAAAACGAATGTCCGCAATATTTGGAACTCGAGTTTCGTTATCCATAAAGGCTATTGTTTGCAAATATTCCCAATGTTCTAAGCTGTTTTCCGTTGCAGCATCGGACACATTTTCAAGAGCAGCGTAGAAATATTCGTAAGTATATTTTGAACTGCTGCTTTGTCTTAAAGGATATGTATCTGAACACAGATGATTAGCAGAAACTTTCTGTGCAAATTGATCTATATAATCCTTATATGATTTTTCACCAAACATCTCATAACTTGCATAATGGCCTAACAGATTTATATGCATATCATAGCCCGGCAAAGCTTCCATATATACAGAGGTTATTGCATCCCATTTTTCAATGTCATAGCCTGAAGGCTCATCAATTAAATTGTTCCCTGCAAATGCAGGAGAATTTATGTATGCAGCTGTATATTCTAATACTTTTTCTTTTGTAAGCGGCATATCTTTTAGCATATCATAGTCGTTTATTAAAAGCTTAATTCCATACTTTTCTGCCCATTTAAGGCACTGCTCGGATTTTGTATCGCCGTGGGTATAATCCATAATAATAAATGATATTCCGTTTTCAACAAGCATATAGAAATCATCTTCAACCGCATATTCAGTATAGATTGCACACCATCCGCCCACTGCTATTTCATCTTTGGTCATCGGTCCTTGCTTAAATTCATCAAAATATGCGTAGTATGTAATATCTGAAACCGCTAGTGTTTTATTAAATATTTTTTTACCCGTACCGTTTTCACCTGTATACCAGCCTTTGAAAACATACCCTTCTTTAACAGGTGGCTCAGGTATTTGCACCAAGTTTCCGGGAGTAGCAGTTTGGGTTGTTTGTGAGCTTCCATCATTAAACAAACAAGAAAATTCATAACTTTTCTCTGCCACAGTCATAAAACTCTTCATTGCATCGGAAAGTTCTACTTTACCGTCTTTATTAATGTCTGCCAGTACAAGCTGGGCACTGTCAAATTCTGCACGGCCTGCTACATACATAAACAAAAGCATACTGTCTGACAAACCGGGTGAACTGTCGTTTTTTGATACTGCACCTAAATAATAACCGGATGAAATATTAACAGAACCTTGCACAACTTCAGCGTTAGTAAGTCTAAGGGATTTTGTTCTAATTCTATCCGTTTCTAATAAAAGATTATATTCACCTTTTGGCGCATTCTCTTTAACCTTAAATGTAAGCGTTGCTAACGGTTCGGCTTTCGTTATAGGCTGGCAATCAAGCCTGAAAAACACTGAAGATGCCCCTGCAGTAGCAAAAACATCCGAAGAAATAAAATCAAGAACGGTATCATCATAATACAGAGTAAAATTCCCATATATGATATTTGACATCTCTTGTGGAGTTATTGTTATATTAATAGTCTGTTCACTTTGTGCAGAAGCAGACGATACTGTTATTTTAATAGGTTTTGTATCGATTAAAACAAGGTTATCAATAGAATTTTGTAATTCATCATATGCTTTTTGACATTGAGAGTCATTGCCCCATATGTAAACCTTATCACAATAATTCATTGCATTATCAACATTTGCCCAACTTTCAGAGGTGTAAAGAGCCTTTTGGTTTGAAACAGAGTAGTAAAGAGCTCTTGCTTTTTGAACAAAAGGCTTACCTACATTTATTGCTTTCTGAAACTCAGTTTCGCAATATTTAGTTGCATATATATATGCATTATAATAATCCAATGCTGTGGCAGTATAACTTTTCATCAGCTCATAGATATTGTCTATACGTTTCTTCAACTCTATTGTTTCAGGGCTTTTCTCCTCTTTTGTATCTCGCGTCATCTGAAATTCTATCGCCGGTATATTGTAATATACATTTGTTTTCATCTTAAGATCTCTAACAGTTTGCGTTTGTAAAATACTGTCATCAAGCTTTTTAATATTATCAACAGCATTGCAAAAATTATTGTAGAGATAAAGCCCTTCAGCATCTGTACAAGAGGAATAACGGCTATCGATTTCATTCATAATAGAAAGTGTTTTTATCCAGGACTGCCACTCTAATCCTAATCCGTTATATGAAAACGAATATCCTTTGCTTTCTAAATAGCTATAACATTTATCTCTAAGACCGTGGCTTATGGTTATCTGGCTTCTGAAACTTATCCATAAACTCTCAAGGTTCCCGGCACCCTCTACCTCATAATATTGTGCAAGATAAATAGTATCTGTGGCAAGCAGTGCTTCAATAATGTCAAGCTCTGCTTTGTAAGCTTTGACATCTTCGCGTTCAAGGTTCTCAGGAAGGGTTACACGAGTATAATATTCACGATAATAATCTATTACAGGTCGTCCCTCCAAAAGGTTTGTTAATGCTTTCTTGGCTATTTTTGCAGCGCGTATTTCTTCTGCGGTCTGCGCGACAGTATACCCGGATAAATCAACCGCTGCAGAAGAATAGATGCATAATGATAAAACCATAGACAAACAAAGAATCGCTGAAACAAGTTTTTTCATTATATTCCCTCCATTTTTAATTCTGTGATTTAATTATACTGAAGAATGTAAAACAAGTCAATAGTTATATATGTTTAAACAGCTCAACTGTTTGTTGAGTTTATACACACGAGTATACATTTATGTACAAAACCAATATTTTTGAGGTATCAAACTGGTTCTGAAAATAAAATCCAACTTCAAAAAAAGAATATTATAATTATCAATCCTCAATTTGTTAAAGACAGTTTATAAAAACATAATTATTTATATAAATTTTTAACATGTTTGACCGGTGAAAAATCCGTAACATTTGTACCGTCCACACACAGTTCAACCAATCTCGATAAGTTTTTTAAAGGAGTAAGATCTTTAATGTTTGTGTTACCTGATATGTTTAAAAGAAACAAATTTTTTAAGCTGCTCAATGGGCTGAGATCGCACAAAACTTTATTGTCCTTTAACCACAACAATTCTAAATCAAAAAATTTACATAATGGTTCAAGATTTTTTATTTGATTTCCATTTAAAGTTAATACACTAAACAACTCTGGTTTCAGACATTGAATTGTATTTAAATCTAAATTTGGATTGTCATCTAATAATAAATCATGTAATGTAACGTAATTTTCAAGCGGGCTAAGATCCCGAATAGAATTATTGCTTAAATCTAATTGATAAATTTCAATTAAATCAGAAAGAGCACCAATATTGTTGATATCGCATCCTTTTAAAAATAATCTAGACAAATTTATCAACTTTCTAAGAGGGTCAAGACTGAGTAGAGGGTTATTATTCAAGGTTAGAAAGTGTAAATTAGTTAACCTGCATAATGGGCTGACATCTTTGATGTTGTTGTCACCTAAATCAAGTAAGAACAAATTCACACAATATTCAATTCCCGAAACATCAGTAATTTCTAAGTTTTCTCCTTCTATCTTTTCAATTTGCGCCATATCTTCGCCCGTTATTTCACCCGTCGGTTTGTTCAATGTATTTCTGATTAAACTTTCGAACCTTGCATCCATAAACTTTGGAATATCTATCAAATCATCCATTAAGAATATTCACTCCTTTTATCAATTTTAAGATATATTAAAGATAGATTGTCAAGTTAAGTGCAACAAAGTTCAGAAAAAAGCTCCGAGGGAGTTCTAAAGCCCAGTCGTTTTCTGGGCCTATTATTGATAATCTCAACGACAAATTGAAGATCCCGGTCAGAAAAATCCAAAAAAGAAGAACCTTTCGGGAAAAACTGCCTTAATAAACCGTTTGTGTTTTCATTTGTTCCACGCTGCCACGGCGAATATGGATCACAGAAATAAACATTCATTTTTGTCTTTTCAGACAGCTCTTTATGGCTCGCAAATTCTTTGCCTCGGTCGACCGTAAAACTTTTCTTTGCCTTGAGCGGCAAACAATTAAACACCTTAATCGTTTCTTTCGTGAAAACATCGTCTTTTCTGTCATCCAGGCGAAAAGCCACCAGATATCCCGTTTTACGCGCCACATGGGTTCCTATACAGCCTGTTTTTCGCTTACCTAAAACGGTATCGCTTTCCCAATGACCGGGTTCGACACGGTCATTAGCTTGCGAAGATCGCGTGTGGATGGATAAAATATCGGGAATAAAGCCTCGTGTATCATTCCCTTTGCATTTTCGGTGCTTCCATTTAAAGCGCATTTGTTTTTTTGTCCCTTTGGGAAAAAGACCTTTATCCACAGCACGATATATCGTCACGAAAGAGATAGCAAATGGCTGATTTTCAAGCTTTGCCCGTTCGGCAATTTGTTCGGGCGTCCAGCATAAAAGAATCCTCTCATAGACATAGTCAAAGATTGGTTTATCAAGTAGGATTGGTTTTCTACCGCAATTCTGCTTTCGTTTTCGATATTTTTTCTCCGCGTGAAACGCGGCGTAACTCCTATCTGCATATTGATTCCTTTTAAATTCACGGCTGATTGTCGAGGGTGCCCGCTTCAGTTTCCGGGCTATAGCCCGGAAACTGAAGCCCTGTTCGATCAAACCCCTTGACATTTCACGTTCATTTATGGTAAGATGTGTGTAATGATTCATTTTACCTCTCCTTGTATATGGTTGTGTAGTTACTCCCATTATACCAGATTAGGTATTTTGAATCATTGCTTTTTTTTGAACTTTTCTTTTCTTGGGCTGTTGCACTTATATTGTAAATCTAAAAATTTAATAACTTTAACTTTAATACAACTTTCAATCATATAAGCATTCAAGTTAAATTACTATATAATAAAAGGCATTCAGTTATTAAAAGATTGTTTATAATCTAAAGTGATTGTAATTATATTTAACATATGATATAATTATACTTAATAAAAAAATAGAGTTCAATACACCATCGTAAATAGTTTTATTATACTTTCGGAAACGGAGTAATGTTATGGGAACAAAATGCAAATATATGAACGGTAGGGTCGTCCATATTAATTTCTATACTCTAAATGAAAATATTGAGATTGACACCAAAGAAAAATACAATCTGATACTAATAGAAAGAGGGAAGCTTTCATTAAATATAAACGGGAAAAAGTATTCATTTATAGCTCCGTGTATAGTTTCTTTAAAAGAAAATTTAATAATTACGGATATTTCGGCTGAAACTCTATCTGCAAAAAACATAAGCTTTAACGTATCTTTTTTAAACATTGGTATCACTTTTGATTTAATAAATTCAAGAGAATATGAAATATGTATGGAACGATTTGGGTTTATTCCTTTAAATATTTTTTATGAAGAGAATGAATATTTTCATAAAAATCTGCCCTTATCAAGAGATAATTTAATACAAATAAGAAGCTTATATAATAAAATAAACAAATCAATAACCGAACAGATTGACATAAGATGGTCGTGCAGAACAAGACTTTATTTAAATACAATTCTTGAATTGCTATATGAGGTATATGTAGAACTTTTAAACAAAAATAACGTAGATATTAAAAGCCCCAACTCATGGGTAACATTATTGCTGGATAAAATTCATACAGACTATTCTAAAAACATATCTTTAAATAATTTATCGGAATATGTAAATATTAATAAAACAACAGTAAGCAAATATTTTAAACAAATAACCGGATTTTCCGTAACTGATTATATTATAAATTACAGAATAAAATGTGCATCCCACACCCTAGCCACAACTGAAATAACCTTAAGTGAAATCGCACAGGAATACGGTTTTTCAAGTGAAGCGTATTTCATACGCCAATTTAAAAATAAAATGAAAATGACCCCCAGTGAATATCGAATATTCATTTGCAACAGACGTAAAAAAGAACTCAACCATAAATAATTAAATTATGAAAAAGACAAGCTCGTTAGGGCTTGTTATTTTTCATCTAATTTTCATTTTATAAACAACTTCCATTCAGGATTTTAACATATACTCAAAATATATTATAATGATTAACTTGAGACAATTACTATCAATTATATATTGTATGAGGAAAACTATATGAATAAAAAATCAATAGTATTTTCATTATCTGCAGCATTTATTATTATCATAGCAGTTATTGTTTATATTGCTGCTGACAGGTTTTTATTTGAGCATATAGAAATAGATTTAACAAAAAATAAAACAAATTTACCCCTTGAAAACGAACATGAAGGCGACAGCGACTACACCGCAACAGACATGAGCTACTTAAGCAGCGACAAAACTATTAATATATCAAAAGTGATAACCGGTTCGGGAAAGAACCAGTTAGTTTATTTTGTAGCAGATATAAAAATAAACGATGATACGATGGTGAAGACTGCTTTTGCAAAAGATAAATTCGGTACGAACATTATTGAAGAAGTTTCCTCAATTGCCAGTAGGAATAATGCTATATTAGCAATAAATGGTGATTATTACGGATTTAGAAATGATGGTATTATAATTCGCAATGGTGTTATATACAGGAATTCTCCGGCTCGTACAGGGCTTGCTATTTATAAAAACGGAACAATGGAAATTTACGATGAAACAAAAACTTCTGCACAAAATCTAATAGATGACGGGGTTTTCAACACTCTCTCATTTGGCCCGGCATTAATTGAGAACGGTTCGGTATTATCCGGGATCGATGAAGTAGAAGTTGACACAAACTTTGGAAACCATTCGGTTCAGGGAAAGCAACCAAGAACAGGTATCGGTATAATTGAAAAAAATCATTTGGTTTTTGTTGTAGCGGACGGCAGAAATTCAGGATATTCAACAGGCGTAACAATGACACAGTTTGCAAATATTTTTAAGGATTTAGGTTGTATTGATGCTTATAATCTTGATGGAGGAGGGTCCTCGGAAATGTGGTTTATGGGTAATATTATCAATACACCATGCAATAAAGGCGGCAGTGAAAGAGGCACAAGCGATATTATTTATATAGGATAGGTTATAAAATAATAAGCACCGATAATTTTTTATCATAGGCGCTTATTATTTTAGCCTAAATTTGAACAAAGGTTTCTATGGATTCTTCTTCACCATGGTAGTTATTATCTTTCATTTTTTGATCTTGTTCTCTTTTAGCTATGTCTTTAAAAAACAAAAATTTAAAAATTTTACGAATCAGAGGTTGTATAAAAAACAACTGGGTAAAAAATGCAAACGGAAAGTTAAAGCATACAAGTTTCAACCATATAGCCATCAAAGTTATAAAGCTGAAACCGGAATAATACGGATAGTACAAAAACGAAGCAATAAAACTCATTGCCGGACACATCAGCCCTACTGTTGCGCATATAATGGCAGTTTCAAACATCATAGGATGATCTTTACGAGGATCAAAAATCCGACACGCCAGTTTAAAAGAACAGGGGCTTCCCATAACCATTTCCAAAGTAAAGGCTATACACAATTCAATAATAATTACCGCCCATATGGGAAGATATGTGCCAAACATGTAAACTCCACCCTGACAATTAATTGCTGAAAGAACGCTTTGAGTGCCTGTTAGCTGCATTAAAACATTTCCATTGATAACATAGAGGCTGTAAAAAACATAAGCGTGAACCGTTACAACTACGGTTAAAAATGCGAACACCATTCGTTGAAATAAATTTCTTGGCATGACCCATTCTCCTTAAGTCGAAGGGCGTAAAACACGATATATTTTTATTACCCTTCAGATTTATTTAATTATTAAGTAAAGCAGCTTATTTGAAATAAAAAAACACATGCTGTAATCCGGTGTAAAAAAGATTACGCCATTAAGCCCCGTAATCAGATTTACATACCAAAGGTACAACATGTGTCGTGCATATATTCAAATATTCAGTTATCAGCAACTTACTTGTTATTATTTTACCATTAAAAAAATAAAATGTCAAGTAATAAAAAATTAAAAATATTGACATTGAAAAATTTTTGTGTTATAATGTCAATAAACATAGACTCCGCTAAATACGATTACTTGTATATTTCAAATGCTTGTTTTTAACATCAACAGGTTGAGATTAAGGAGAAAAAAGATGAAAAACGTACTTAAGCTATCAATATTGATTATACTAATATGTTTGCTTTTCTGTGCTTGTTCGGTTGTTGACCGAAATACTTTAGAATTTAAAGGTAAAACCGAATCTGAATGGCAAATTACAATAAATAAAGACCTTCAGCATCAATTAGAAAAAACAAGTAGCATAGACGAAAGCATAAAAGATTTTTATTTAAAAATGGAGGGAGAAGATTATACTTCTGTCACCATGAACACTTCTGTTATTGAAAGCCTTGATTTCTCAGGAGGTAAAGTTTTACAGGGTAAAGGCTCAAAATCCACAAATGGTGATTTTAGAATAACTTATAACATATCCGTACCCGAATCCGGACTTTACGATATTACCGCACTTACCTCAAAACTGGGATATAAAAACACAACAAACTTTTTTTTATATGTTAATGGAAATAAAACACTGACAGTTGCAAAAGCAAGCACAAACATAAAAGATCAGAGCTTTCCGGTTCTTACACCGGATGCAAACGCAATGAGAACAATCCTAATGAACCCGGTATATCTTAATCAAGGGCAAAATGAAATCGCTTTTGTCCTTGACACAACAGACACAACACCTTCTTCAACTTATATGTTTTATATTGATTATTTTGAAGTAAAGGCATCGGAAAGTATAGAAGCAGATGGTAATATTTTATATACACAAACACCCGAAGGTGAATTTGCAGATCTTTCAAGTGAAGCGACAAAACTCAGCGTGTTCACTAACACATGGGATTTAAGCCTTGACTTTACCCTATCAACACTTGCAGCAAAAACACAATCAGTTGTTTTTTCCGTAATAGATTATTATGGGAAAACTATTTTTACCGACAATGTTTCAATTGAATGCGGGAAGTTTAATTATAAAATAGATTTAGGCAAACATCCCACAGGTTATTTCACCCTTAAAGCTACTTTAAACAACAATGAACTTTACAAGAAAGTTTATATTGTCACACCGGATATACAAACAAGAACAATTTATCAAAATTCTCCTTTTGCAATGGACTTTGCATCATATCACACACTTGATAATGCAAATGATTCATACATGTATGCAAGCGCTTGTAAATTAATGGGCATATCTTGGGTAAGGGAACGTTATGAGTCTTATGCTAAATGGTATGAAGGGCAATATGATTTCTCGCGTTCGGATATAATATATAACAATATACATAAATGCGGATTAAATATTTCTTCAATTATTATGGGTTCAAGCCGTAGCGGGGACTTAACGATGGGGGAATTGTTTGCCGGCAAACAGCTGAATGCATATAAATACGTCAAAGATTTCACTCAAAGATACAAAGGCATTGTAGATGCTGTTGAAATTTGGAATGAACTTGATTGGCAACAGCATTACAGTGATACAGCAGATATTTATGCATCCTACTACAAAGCTATGGTTTGTGCTGTACTTGATGCTAACGAAAACACCTCAAAAATTTTCAGCGCGCTTTGTCAAAAGCCCTCCGAAAACGACTGGCTTGAAATAACCGCAGAAAATGATGTATTCGACTTTACTGACGCATTTAACTATCATTATCATATTTATGATGATATTGAAAGGCCTGTAACAGAGTTTATTGACGGCACAACGGCGGGAGAGTTAATGAATTATGCTAATACTTATGCCCCTAATATGCCGGCCTGGTGCACTGAAGCAGGAATTCTTCTTAGATTTAAAAATACCCCAAGTGAAGGAATTGTAAGAGACGATTGGATTTTAAATTCAAGCCAGGAAAAGATCCAATCCAATTATATGATAACGTCCGCCGTACAGTCTCTTGCAGCAGGTACTGATAAACATTTTTGGTTTATTGCCGTTCCAAACCAGGAAAATAGCGGTACGTTTGGGTCTTTCCGATATGACAACAGCCCCTATCCATCTGTAGCTGCCGAAGCGATTATGACCGAAACATTAGGTTCCGGCTCATATATTGGAGAAATGACAAACCTACCTGACGATACAGAAGGTCATATTTTTAACAATGGGACAGATGATGTTCTTGTTCTTTGGTCCGAGGGAAACCGTACGGTAGCCCTTGAAATTGATGAAACATGCTTAAAAGTTGATATTATGGGAAACAAATCTCTTATCCCTGCAAACAACGGCAAGATTTATGTTAACATTTCAAATGAGCCTGTTTACATAGTCCTTGACGGAAAGTCTCCAGAATGTATATATAAACCGACAAAGCTTTCTCCTGCAACTCAAATTCAAACAAAGACTGATTTCACTGTAGGTGAACGTGTAATACTTACTCAAATATGGGATTGTAATCTTGCCGACGCAAGGATTAACGGTTATAACGTTCCGGCAGGGGGGGAATCTGTTAAAATAAACATTGCAAACTTTAATAACACGCCTGTGACAGGGAAAATCACGGGTGTAGCAGATGGATACACAGTTACTGTAGACGCAGGTGAAATTACAATTCCCGAATATTCGGAAGCGACTGTAGTTGTTACCGTAACGCCAAACCCTGGCAACTCAGAAAACACATTTATTCGATTTAACGGAATATTTAACGGATCAGAAACTTCTGTCTCTGCCGCTAAAATACATTTAGGATCATAAAAAATAAATTTAATATAAACGAAAGGACCGAAACTCATCTCGGTCCTTTCGTTTTTCAACATATGGTACATCATTTAACTTATGTACATTTAAGATGCTGAATCTAAATAGTTATTATATGCTATTCATTCTTAGATTATTTTTCAGTGCTACCGAATCCGCCATTGCGCGATGATGTTGCATTATCATCATATGTTATACCAAATGGCGTAAAAACACCTTGACAAAAAGCCTTTTTTGCAGGCAGTGTCAAAGGAGAAGCCCCATTTATGATTTTAACAAGTATATGACCTTCATTATCCGAATAAAAATAATCACTATCAATTATTCCCACTGTATTAGCTAACCGAACTCCAAATTTAAAACCAAGCCCGCTTTTAGGAAAAATTTGAAGAACCCAGCCTTCATCTATTTCAGCACGTATACCCGTTGCTATAACACAACTTTCTCCTGGTGCAAGCGTTAGTTGTGACGGTGTAATAAAATCATAACCGGCAGATCCTTTTGTTGCACGTTCGGGCAAAGAGATATTTTCATAACTATCTCCCCCATCGAGGCTGAAGCGTTCAGCAGACACTTTATAAAACTTTGAAATTTGTTGCAAATTATATCACCCTATATATTATACATTATTAACATTATCTTGTCAATACTTGATTTATTGGTAAGTATGTGGTATAGTTCTACAGGGTGATTTTTTGAAGTATAAAACAACATTATATTCCTGTTATTCGGGAATTTTCACACAGGCTATAACTAATAATCTTGCACCACTGTTGTTTGTGGTATTCCGTGACAAATACGGCTTATCATTTGAAATGATAGGAAGGCTTATCCTTATAAATTTCGCAACACAGATAATCGTTGATTATATAGCAATCAAAATTGCAGATCAAGTAGGTCATCGTAAAATGCTTGTCCTGTCTCAGATATGCTCTGCACTTGGGCTTTCACTTTTAGGTATTTGTCCTCTTTTAACTAATAAACCCTATATAGGCCTTATTATTGCGGTTATAATTTACGCAACGGGCGGAGGATTAACTGAAGTTCTGGTAAGTCCCATTGTAGATAGATTGCCTCTTGGCAACAAACAAGCTGCCATGAGCTTACTTCATTCATTTTACTGCTGGGGTCAGGTTATTGTAGTTGTCGGAACAACATTTACGTTAAACATTATCGGGCATGAAATATGGTATATAATCCCTTTTATATGGGCAGCCGTACCTATTACAACAGTATTTTTTATGGCTAAAATACCACTGCCGCCGCCGATTGCGGAAAATGAAAAAACGCCACTCACGAAATTATTTCAATCTAAACTTTTCATTATCATGCTTTTACTTATGTTATCAGCAGGGGCCTCAGAGCTTTCTATGTCGCAATGGTCATCGCTTTTTGCGGAAAAAGGGCTTGGTGTTTCGAAAGTTATGGGTGACTTATTAGGCCCTTGTCTATTTGCCGTTTTAATGGGGCTGGGCCGTGTGGGTTATTCGGTCTTCGGTAAGAAAACAGATGTACGTAAATACCTCATCTTTTGTGCAGCCCTTTGTATAGGTTGTTATTTATGCGCTGCGCTTATTCAAATTCCTATTGTTTCGCTTATCGGTTGTGCTTTATGCGGATTTTCTATCAGTATGATGTGGCCTGGTGTATTGGTACTTTGTTCACAGCGATTTCCCAACGGAGGTACAGCAGCGTTTGGGGCATGTGCACTTGCAGGCGACCTTGGGTGCTCTTTAGGACCATGGATTACAGGATTAATTGCTGACTTAGCAGAGAAAAATAACAATATAACAAATTTAGGAGCACAATTAGGTCTTGCACCCGAACAGGCCGGGCTAAAGACAGGTTTGTTAACAGCCGTCATTTTTCCTCTTATATTGATGTTTGGTCTTTTCTTTCTTAAAAAAATGTCGCCTAACTCCGACAAAAATTGACGTATAACAAAATAATATCCGCCGTTTTTATGTTTTACACGTAAAAACGGCGTTTTCTGTCGTACGGTTTTACTTGCAAAGCATATAATTTTGTGTTATCATCAAATCAGAAAACCACAGATCATACAAAATAAAGGAGAACGAAAAATGACTGAACTGTATCCGACATTCGAAGAAACATTCAGAGAAATTCCAATTTTATTAATTGATGACACAAACGTTTGCACACGTGAAACCTTCAATGAAAGTTCTCTTGACGACTTAAGTCGCAGCATTTCCTCTTTCGGGGTTATAGAGCCGTTAACCGTTCGCGCTGTTGGAGAAAAATATGAGCTTATTGCAGGACGCCGTCGTTTCTTAGCTGCACGTATGGCCGGAGTTTATTCCATCCCTTGCGTTGTTACTGAAATAGACGAGCCTAATGCATGTATCTCCGCCCTCTCTTCCAATATAAATTGCGAACCTATGCATTATTTCGATATAGCGCAAGCAATAGCGCATATTGTGAGAACTCTGGGGTTCAGCGAAGAATATACCGCTAAAAAATTAGGGAAAAGCACACTTTACATTAAAAATAAGCTTAAGTTACTTGCCATTCCCGAGTATATACGAGATTATATTATTGAAAATCATCTTAAGGAAAAACACACACGTTGTATTTTACGTTTAGATGATGAAAAGCTTATGCTTCGTGCTGCAACTGCTGCAGTTCGGTCAAAGATGAACGTCGGGCAACTTGACGCATATGTAGATACTCTTCTTGAAAAAAAAGGTATAAACATAAGTTTTTGCCGCGACTTACGTCTTTATTTCAATACAATTAACCATACTGTCAATATAATGAAAAACTCCGGTATTAACACACTGCTCGAAAAGATAGAAGACGAACACTCTGTTACATACCGGATTGTAGTCAATAAATAATTAACTATTTTTATTAAGTTGTAAATTATAAGTATTCTTTGAAATCAAACTCTGATTCGTTTTGTGCAAATAGAAAATATATTGAAAGATAAAGTTTAACTTCTACATACACAGGTAATATAGCTATAATTGTAAATACGAGTGTCGCTGCTTCTTCAACTATAATTGATAGAAACGGCGGCATTCCGCTTAAAACGGCATTAACCTGCATTGCATATGTGGGCATTGTTATTATAACAGCAGACAACAGCCCTAACGGTATAAAGGCTAATAAATTTTTAAAGTATAAAACGCCTGTTTCACGAATGAGCTCTCCGGTATTATAAATTTGATTTTTAAGCGTATCTTCCCTTGTTAGAAGGTTGTAAACGTAAAAAGGGGCGAAAATCCCTGTACCGATAAATGAAATAACCAGAACAATCATTTGCCATGTACCCGGTAAAGTCAGTAAATTCACAAGAGAAAACATGCCAACAATAATTCCTAAAAATACAGAAAACATTATTGATTGTGTAAAATTATATATTTTAGGAAAATGTTTTTGTTTATACCGCTCTAAAATTGAAAATATTATAGGAGCTGATATTATTGTTGAAATTGCCGATATAGCAGTTTTAATAAGTAATATCGATGACTCGTTTTTACATAAAAAAGATGCAGCAAAACAAAGAATTATGTATACAGCAGAATAAGATATGCGGCAAAGAACATAAAGCCCAAACAGGGCTTTAAAATTTCTTTTTATATAAATTTTTGCTTGCAGCCGTGCTAAAGTATGATCGCGCATGTTATATATCCTTTCAGTTTAAAGAATTTTCTCGAAGCTCGGCAATCATTTGCTCCACTTCTTTTTTATAAAGAGATGCGCGATAAGTATAAATCATAATTTTAAGTGCGTTTTTAAGCCGTTTTTCCCCTCCCGGGGTATTTTCTTTATAATCACTGCAAACTTCATTAATTAGCTTTATAGTCTGTTTTTCATCAAAATGATTATTTCCGCACCGCTCATTTATAACAGAAAAATAAAAATATAGTTGGCTCTCCGGGATTATATCATCAAGCCGTGAATTTGCATCACCGTTTATATATTGCATTAAATATGCAATGTTTTCAAGAGGCATAACATCGCGAAGTGCATTAATTATAATCATACGGGCAACTTGGTCTATACTATACTTTTTATTTACAGGAGAAGAAGTCCAGCCTCGTTTAATCCAATTTTGTAGGGTAGGAGCACAAAGCCCTGTAATTTCAGTCACTTGTGAAAGAGTGATACCTGATGTTACCGCAAAAACGCGCTCCAGCAGCGTTGATCCTTTCAACGCTGCTGTTTGTTCTACTTGAGTTCCTGCTATATACATATTAAATACCCCGCGGTGCGCATTCACTATCATTTTAAACTACTTTTATAAATTGAAATATAAACACGCAAAATTTTTCCGCAATCCTTTTTTATTAATCAGGTTAAAAGCCTCTCCCTGCTCCGCCTCCGGAAAATCCTCCGCCGCCAAAGCTTCCGCCGGAAAAACCTCCGCCACCGCCTCCGAATCCACCTGTAAAGCCTCCGCCGCGACCACCGCGACCACCACGCCCTCTTCCGAAAAGAGGGAAGAACCATATCGGAGATGCACCTACAAGGATAAGAATTAATATTATCATCCATACAGGAATATCCTCATCCTCTTCCGGTTGGGGGGTAAATCCTTCCAGTTCTTCAATGCCGTATTCAGCCATTACTTCTGAAAGAATAACATTATATAAGCTGAAAATTCCGCCGTCAAAGTCATTATCTGATAAATAATCAATGGCATATTTATCTATAAGGCGCCCGACCTTACCGTCATTCAGACGTCCCTCAAGTCCGGAGCCTACAGCAACATATATTTCACGATCTTCAGTTGCTAATAATATTAGAACACCGTTATCTTTATCTTTATCGCCTATTTTCCATTCATTAGCTGTTTTTGTCGCATATTCAGCCGGCTCTACCCCACCTAATGTTTTTACGGTGAGTACAGCAATTTCCGCACCGCAAGAGTTTTTAAGTGCAGCTGAATACTTTACTATTTCACCCGAATGCTCCGACGAAATGACGCCGGAGTTATCGGTTACATAAAGGTTTTGTGAATGTGCCGGTGCCGTAAAACCGCATAGAAAAATAAACGACAGACAAAGTATTAAAATAGGTGCAGCAGTTAAAAATCTTTTATTCATCAGTCAAAACTCACGTTCGGAACCTCGTTTGCAGACGAGTCCGCCTTAAAGTAATCTGCTTTTTCAAACCCAAACATTCCTGCAATTATGTTGGAAGGAAATTTAATTATTCTTGCATTGAAATCAGCTACCGCTTCATTGTAACCGTTTCTGGCATACGCAATACGATTTTCCGTACCGGCAAGCTCATCCTGCAATGCAATGAAATTCTGGCTTGATTTTAAATCCGGATAGTTCTCAACCACAAGTAATAGACGAGAAACCGCAGATGTCAATTCCCCGTCTGCTGCAGCCTGCTCTGAAGGTGTTTTCGCACCTGCCAGCTTAGTACGTGCGTCCGTAACATTTTTTAGCACTTCTGTTTCATGATCGGTAAAAGCTTTTACAGTGTTTACTAAATTTGGAATAAGATCAAGCCTACGTTGAAGCTGAGTGTCAATTTCCGAATATTTTTGATCAACCGAAACTCGTGCAGAAGCAAGGCTGTTATAAGTTGTAACACCTGCTATAATTACAATAAGAACTAACGCTAAAACAACAATTAGCGCAATCATTCCGCCGGAAAGTCTTTTTTTCATTTTTAAGTCTCCAATCATTTATGATGAAATTAGTATATCACATGTTCATATGAATGTCAATAGGTTTCATATGATTTTTTAATACATTTTTACGAACTCTTTTGCCGTAATAACAGAAGATATAATTCCGTTTTCAAAGGGGCAAAGTGAAGAATAGTAATTCTTGTCAATTTTTTTAATTACAGGTTCACCATGTACTAAAGTTTTACCATATGTTAAAAACAAAGTAGACGGCTTGTATAAGTTACTGCAAAAAAACATTTTTTCAAAGACATCACGAATCCAAATAGATTTATAATTAATATAAAAGCGCGAAAGAGATGAAATAGTTGAAACAGCAGCTGCAGCATAAATCTTATCTTTAAAAAAGCAAAAAGATAGCGATTTTTTATAACAGTCTGATAAGCTGCATTTTTCATGCCAACCCTCTATATCTTCAGCATCAAATGAGCAACAAATATACGGGGTTAAACCATATTCGTTTTTATCAAACAAAACCTCTCTGCAATCAGCAATTTTTTCTGCAAAAATTTCTCCTTTAGCGGTTGGAATAAAATAACCCCCTATATTTTGTATATCTTTTACCGGGCTTTTTTCAAAAACAAACCCTCCTGAAAGTGAAATAGCGGCTGCAAGTGATTTTGCTGTTTTTACAGGGTTTAATACAGCCGAACAGTTTTTCGCATAAACACCCGCACAAACGTCAAACGAAAACTTCTCGCAAGCTTTTTCGGATGTATAAAAATCGCCGTTAACTGCTTCTGCAAATGAACGAAGTCTTTTTTCATGTCTTTTACGATCTGAAAAGAAAAATAAATCACGTTTAAAAAAATCTTCTCCTATTTGATCGAGCTCGTTAAGAATAATTTTACTTTTCTCATAATAATAACCTGAAACATCTGCCCTTGGTAATAGATACTGAGTCCCGTCTCCGCCAATAACATCAGGGGCTAAAAGAGCAACGCTTTTTTTTGCTTGATTTAAGTAGTAAGCTGTCAATGCAGCACACAACGAACCGCCTAACACAACATATTCTACTGATATTTTTTTACAAAGCGTTGGGTATACAGCAGCGTTTTCACCACTTTCAAAAAAACTATCACGCATAAAACCACCTCTGTTAAAGTTTACCATTTACAGCCCTTAAATATTCATATGCATTCTGTGTATTTAAACAAAGAGAATATATATTGCAATAATATTTATTAATATGCATATAATAAACTGCAAACAAATAAGTTATTTAATAATTTGGAGGAAACAATATGTGTGGAATAGCCGGAATGTGCAATTTTAAAAACAACTTTTTATCATCGGGAGATTATGAAGCAAAAAACATTAACATACTTAAACAAATGCGTACAGCTATAGCACATCGAGGAAATGACCAGACCGGGGAATATTTAAAAGGACACATAGGGCTTAGCCACACTCGTCTATCTATACGAGATATTTCAAAAGGCTCACAGCCAATGATAAGAATTAAAGATAATCACGAATATGCAATTGCATTTAACGGTGAAATTTATAACACAAATGAATTGACTCAGGATTTAAAATCTGCCGGATATTCTTTCGAAACAACTTGTGATACTGAAGTTATATTATATGCTTATATGCATTATGGATACGAATGTGTTAAATATTTAAACGGAATTTTTGCTTTTGCAATATGGGACGGAGCAAAGCAACAACTAATGCTTGCTCGTGACAGAGTTGGTGTAAAGCCGCTTTTTTATACTTTAAATAACGATTCTTTAATTTTCGGTTCAGAAATTAAAGCATTATTTGCGCATCCTGATGTTACGCCCCGTGTCAGTATAAACAGTTTTCGTGAAATATTCGGCATAGGGCCTGCACGTACACCCGGTTGTGGGGTTTTTGACGGAATAAACGAAATAGAACCGGGTTTTTATGCTTTATATGATATGAACGGATTAAGTTTTCATAAATATTGGGATATAGTTATCTGCCAGCACACTGATACTTACGAGCAAACTGTTGAGAAAGTCCGTTTTCTGTTATCAGATGCCATATCTATGCAAATGATTTCAGATGTACCTGTTTGTAGTTTTCTGTCCGGGGGAATTGATTCAAGTATTGTTACGGCTGTTGCTGCGGATTTTTTAAGCAGATCAGGTGCACGTTTAAACACATATTCTTTTGACTTTTCCGGAAATGACAGATATTTCAAATCAAACTCATTTCAGCCTGAACGTGACCGTCCATACGTAGATATTATGCTATCACACATAGATGTTAATCACACATATCTTCAATGTGACGAAAGCTCTCTTGCAGAGTTGCTTGAAGAAGCTACTTATGCAAAAGATCTACCGGGAATGGCTGACATTGACGCATCGCTTTTATATTTTTGTAAACTTGTAAAAGTCCGAAATAAAGTTGCTTTGACAGGAGAATGTGCTGATGAAATTTTCGGAGGATATCCTTGGTTTTATCGCGAAGATTTAATGGAAGGAAACGGATTTCCTTGGTCACGTGATATAAATGTACGCCAATGCTTACTTCAAGATGAATTTATAAACAAGCTGGATTTAAAAAATTATGTGAACGACATATATGAAAAATCTTTAAGTAAAATGCCGGTTGTTGCGGAAGATAATCCAAAAGAATTGCGGCGTAAAGAAATTGCATATCTAAATATAAAATGGTTTATGCAAACTTTACTTGACCGCATGGACAGAGCCAGTATGTTTTCAGGGCTGGAAGCAAGAGTCCCCTTTGCTGACCATAGAATTATAGAGTATGTTTTTAATGTTCCTTGGGATATGAAATGCAGAAACGGTGTTGAGAAATCTTTACTTCGTCATGCATTCATAGATGTATTGCCAAAAGAATTAATTTATCGTAAAAAAAGCCCTTATCCCAAAACCTATAACCCTAATTATGAGTGGATCTTAAAAAACAAACTTCTTAGCATCCTTGATACTCCGGAGGATCCTGTAAACTCTATTCTGGATACAGAAAAAGTTACAAAATTCCTCCAATCCCCTGCCGAATACGGAAAACCTTGGTTCGGTCAGCTTATGGCTGCACCTCAACTTATTGCTTATATAATACAAATAAGCCAGTGGTTAAACTTATATAAACCTGAAATTACAATATAAAAATAAAATCGCTTTTGTAAATACACAAAAGCGATTTTTTAACATTTATAAATTAAATGCAAATACAAATACATAAAGAAATAAACTTAACAAAGCAAACACTAAGTTCTTATCTTTTAAATTTTCACTTTTAAAATATATTATTGTAAAAATAGTATTTATAGCGAAAGGGATTAAAAGCCCCAATAACTTGGGCATTGTATTTCCGCCTTGACCGGATGCAGTTATCTGCATAACAAGTGTTTCCGGTAAGACACAATATCCGATTATAAACAACGCAACCCCGGCTGCTATAATTAATAATGTAATTATAAGTTTTATTTTTGGAGTTTTCATAAGTTCATTTCACTTTCGGTTTAATCTTCCATTAACCATGCAATAGTCTTTTTTATATTTCTATCCCAAAACTCCCACTCATGGTTGCCCGGAGTCTGTTCATAGATTATATCATAATTAAGGGCTTTTGCTTTTTCCGCGAAGTTTATATTATCCTGTAAAACAAAATCGCTGTTTCCGCAAGCCTGAAAAATTTTAGGCAAAGGTTTATTTGCAGCTTCTGCATTCTCAAGTAAAGTGAAAACATTATTTTCAGAGCTTATTTCATCTCCGTATACATCTGAAAATTCAAATATTTCTTTATGTTTGTCAGGTTCAAAACAGCCTGAAAAAGATGCGACTTTTGAATATCTTTCAGGATATGTAAGCCCAAGTTTTACAGCCCCGTAACCACCCATTGAAAGGCCTGCTGCAAAAGTATTTTCACGGCCTGTTGCAACATTAAAAGTATTTTCAATAAATTTAGGTAAATACAGCGAGAGATATGAAAAATATTGCAGACCTCGTTTCATATCTGTGTAAAAACTGCGATGACCGGTAGGCATGACAATGCATAAATTTCTTCCGTCGTTGTAACGTTCCACATTTGAACGACGAAGCCACATAGTGTCATCATCAGAAAGCCCATGTAAAAGATAAAGAACTTTTGGCGGATTATTTTTATCCGCTCCATCAGGATAAACAACAGTTATGCCCACGTTCATTCCAAGATATCCTGCAGCGTGAGATATTGAAAACAATGCCACTTTAATCACCATGCGGTTTAATATTATTTTAAACCCGCAATCCTTTCGTTATTAATTTTCGGTACTTCTTATTAATCTAAAATCATTGCTTTTTATAAGTTTAAAAAACTCCAAATCATTTTGAGGAACAACCTTTGTTAAAATTCCACCTCTACCGGCATGTGTCTGATGATGACAATCCGAGCCGGAAAGCTGTAAAAGCCCGTTTTCTTCAACATATTCTAATGCCAAATTATTACGTGAATTATGTCCCGGATGAGCATTATAAACTTCGACACCGTCACAACAATCAGGAGTTCTTGACATCCCGTCTCTAAATGGATGCGCCTGATAAACCAGAACACCAGCCGATTTGGCAAATTCATAAAACTCTTTATAGGTTTTATCAAAATAACCGATTGCTTCTTTAAGAAATTCACGTGATGCCCCGAATAAGAGATATTCGTTATTGCTATCCGCACAGTTAAGCCTATATTCTGCCCCGTGATAAACCTTTATTCCGGCTTTATCGCCCTCTTCAATGGCAATTTGACAACCACTGTAAAAACGTTCAATTTCCTTGTCTGGATCAGCATCTTTATTAATAAGATAATATGCAAAATGGTCTGTAATATTTATACCATCATACCCATGCTCTTTATAAAGATTTATAACGTCTTTTGCAAAAAGTTGGCCGCAAGGGCTAAACTCCTTTGTATGACAATGCGTTTCTATTTTATAAATGTAATCCAAAAAATGTCGCCTCATTTCAATTCTATATAAACACTCGCTATCCCTGAAGGGACAGTAACAATACCTGTTTCATTATTGTATTGACAAGATGCTGTTTTTATATTATTTTTAAGTGCTGATAATTCAAGGCTTACACCTTCGTTAGGTATATTCCCGGAAAGAGTAAGTGTTAAAGTCTTATCTGTCAAAGAAAGGTTAAAACCTAATCTTCCGCTTTTTACCGGGTAATTATCTACCTCAATTTCTTCATTAATCCATTCAGCCGGAATACCCCGACCTATTATAACCGTACCGTCAGATTTTTCAGTAATAAGCGATTCTAAAAGCACTTTTGTGCAAAGAGATTGTCCCCACATATGAGGGCATGAACCTGTTCCATAAACAATGTTCATTCCTTCAACGCTTTCACAACCTGTATTTGTCGGAATTCCTTCCCACCAGCCGAATGGACTGCTTTGTGTATTATCAAGCATAAACTGATATGCTTTTATACCGCAGTCACGATACTGCTCACCGCGTAGTGCTGCAAGCCCGTACCCTGCATTATAGCCTGATGAATATCCCGGGTATCCTCCGAAGTTATATTCGATTTTATTATCACCAAAAAGCCTTTTGAAACCAAACTCATATGTCTTATCTATTTGATCAAGTAAAATACCGCCCTGTTCTCCTCCGAATAGATACCCCTCCCAAGTCCAGCGTCCGAATAAGAACATAGAAGCCCAATTTGCATTTTCGGGAACCAGTAAATCTTCCGTGGTATACATAGGTGAAACAGAAATATATGAGATTTCTTTCTCTCGCTGTAACTTTTCCATTGCAGCGTTTGCACCTTTTAATAGTGTGTCGTACATCTCTTTTGCCCAAACAACCTCTTCAGAATTCCCGATAGCTTCGCAGATATATTTATAAGTAGTAAGCCCCATTAATGCAGAAAAATCATCAATTGTCCAATAACCATGGCTGTCAATTGCATAGGTTTGCTTCATTATGCCAAGTTCATTATCAAAATCCGCTTCTATTTTATGAGTTGCTGTTTTAATATGCTCAAACTTTTCTTTAATAAATGCGATATCCCCTGTCTTCATAAGATAAAGTGCAAACGGATAACTATATTTCCAAGCCGCATCATCATATTGTACATTCTCATAAACCAAACTTGATAGGTATTCTTTGGCGTACTCAAAATCCCCAAGGGTAAATAATGTTGAAGATATACCTATAGCATCGTGATCCCAGAACCCATCATAACCGTTTTCGCCGACATTAAGAGAATAGCCGTCTTTTATTATAAGGGTATAAACATAACCTGCTTTGTATGCGTTTATCAGCCTTTCATCCGGCAATTTTGAAATATTAACAATGCTTTCAATACGTTCTTGCCAGTATGATCGCATTGAAATATAATGATCATCAAAAGATCCGATGTTTTTTAATTCTCTTATATTAGGAAGGCTTATATTTTCTGTAAAATTATCTGAAGCTGTTGCATAATCACGGACAACCGTTTGGCCGGGTAAAACCGAATAAATGTTTTTCGCAGCATCGTTTATGGGTGTTGCTTTACTTGAAACAAGCGGAAGCAACTTTTCGCTACCCGACTTGTTTTCTACGCTCATACGGGAAAATACAACTTCATAATACTTTCCGTTTTCAATAACCATATCTGCGAAATTCTCAATTTTAATCTTAAAAAAAGTTGAATCGTACTCACTTACAAGACAGGGCAACCACCCGTCTGAGTTATACCAGTTTATTTTAGATGTTATATCCTTAACACCAAAGGTTATATATTGTTTACGATATTTATTTGAAGAATTAATCGCAAAAGTTCCATCAGGATAAACAATAGGTGAATAATAACTTCCTTCACAACCAATTACAGAGTTCATAAACTCATTTTTCTGATAAAAAAAGTTGACACCTTCTGTATCTTCAGGCCTACGAAGGGATTCTGATTTACCCGAAACAACCATGAAAAATCTCATAGCATCAATAAGAGTAATTGAGTAATCCTTATTTGCATTAGCTTGAAATTTCTGAGATTCGGCAAGCTCAGCTTTTCCACCTAAATAGCGAAAGACTTTCATTGCATCAGAAAGAGTAGGTTTAGAGGCTGTATTATCCAGGTAGCTTCCGGCCGCATATCCGGGAAAAGAAAAAACAGAAAAAAGAATACCAAAGACAATAAAAAATGAGATATACTTTTTCATAAACCCTCCGCTCGACTGTTTAATGGTTTATTAAACTATTCAACTTAATAATAAGTTTAGCATATAGCTATGGCAAAGTCAACCGATTTAACGTATTTTTACGTTAGTGTCTTGAAAAATATTTGATTATATGCTATACTTTGCAACGGAGGCGTGAGTATGAATATGAAAAAAACATTCGGGATTTTTGCACATGTAGACGCGGGGAAAACCTCACTATCTGAACAAATTCTATACTTAACAGGAGTGCGACGTAACATAGGTCGCGTTGATGAAAAAAATACATGCCTTGATTTTGAACAAATTGAGAAAGATCGAGGAATAACTGTTTATTCTTCCGTGGCTCACTTTGAACGTAACGGTGATGAATACTTTTTAATAGATACTCCGGGGCACACTGATTTTTCTGCCGAGGCGGAAAATGCAATGGAAGTGCTTGACTTTGCAGTGCTGGTAGTCAGCGGAACAGACGGAGTTCAAGCACATACTAAAACATTATGGAATCTTCTAAACGTCCCTGTTTTCATTTTCGTTAATAAAACCGATCGCGACGGATTTGATAAAGAAAAAACGCTTAAAGATCTTAAATCCGATCTTAATGAAAACATTGTAGACTTTTCAGACAGTGAGAGTATTGCAGAATCGGACGAAGAGTTGTTAAATTGTTATTTAAACGGCAAGGATCCCAAAGAACGAATTGCGGAGCTTGTTTCAAAAAGAGCGTTATTTCCGTGCTTTTTCGGTTCTGCATTAAACGGCTCCGGTATTGATGAACTTATTGATGCTTTTGAAATTATAAAAACAAATTTTTGCAAAGGTGAAGTGTCTGTTAAAATATTTAAAGTTCGACACAATGAAAAAGGCAAACGTGTTTGTTATATGAAGATTTTAAGTGGAACTCTTTCTGTAAAAGACGTTATAAACGGGGAAAAGGTGGATGAAATTCGTATATATAGTGGGGATAAATATCAAACCGTACAGTCTGCCGAGGCTGGAACAGTTTGTGCCATTTGCGGTATATCCGCCAGACCACAGACAAAGTTCAGCCTGTTACCTACAATGCGTGCTGCTGTAATTTGTGAGCTACCTAAATCTGACGTATATGGAAAGTTAAAAAACCTTGAGGACGAAAACCCGCTTTTGAACGTGTCACCGTCTCTTGAAATAAGCGTTGCCGGGCAAATACAGCTTGAGACTTTAGCAGAAGAATTTCCCAGACGCTTTGGTGTAAATATATCATTTACCGAGCCTCAAATTTTATATAAAGAAACAGTATTACAACCGATTTTAGGATACGGACATTACGAACCGCTGCGACATTATGCTGATGTTATTATAAAAATTGAACCTGCTTTACGTGGCTCCGGTATATTATTTGAAAGCATTGTTTCAACAGATATTCTCGATCAAAATTTTCAAAATCTTATTCGCTCCCATGTTTTTGAAAAAGAGCATATCGGTGTTTTAACAGGTTCTGGTTTAACTGATGTTAAAATTACTCTTTTAGCTGCAAAAACTCATCTTAAACATACAGAAGGCGGAGATCTGAGAGAAGCTACGTGGCGAGCAATCCGCCAAGGGTTACGTGCAAACACGGAAAAAAGTTTACTTTTAGAGCCTTTTTATGCATTCACAATAAGCTTACCATGTGAAAATGTAGGTAGACTCCTTGCTGATCTACAAAAAATGGATTCCCGATTTACCCCACCTAAAATAGAAAATGAAAAAGCAATTATATCCGGAACTGCAGCTGTTTCTGAAATTACTAATTATCAAAAAGAATTATCGGCATATTCAAAAGGAAAAGGGTCAATATCTTTGCGCTTTAACGGATATGATATTTGTAAAAACACTCAAGAAGTAGTACAAAAAATAAATTATAATGCTGACTCAGATTCTGAAAACCCATGCGGCTCCATATTTTGTGCAAAAGGTGCAGGATTTTATGTACCATTTAATGAAGTACCATCATATATACATAGCGAAAATCCTCGTTTAAATAATTCCTGAATAGAGGTTAGATTAAATCTTATTCAAAAAAATTATATCATGCTTAAAAATAAGTATTGAAAAGACAAAATATATATTGTATAATATATAATAAAATTATCAAAGGAGAATTTCAATGAAAGTTTTATCATCTGCTATAATTTATGAAAATCCTATACCACACCTCCGCTCACGCCAATCCAAATTTGCATTCCCGGTTGAGCTTGATAACGGTAAAATTTTGTGTACCCATGTTATCGGCGAGGCATTCGAAAGTGCTGACGAAACAGCTTACATATGCGAAAGTACAGACGGTGGATTGTCTTGGTCTCAGTCAAGACAGATGTTTGATAAATCAAACGAAAAAGTTCTCGTAACAGATAATGCAAAGCTTGCATACCTAGGTGGTGAAAATCTTGTAGGTATCGGATATAAGTTTGAACGCCCCGACCGGGATTTACCGCCGTGCAACGCCGAAAC
Organism: Clostridiales bacterium; assembly: GCA_003343705.1. Taxonomy (GTDB): domain Bacteria; phylum Bacillota; class Clostridia; order Oscillospirales; family UBA644; genus QAKR01. The sequence goes on from QAKR01000032.1 coordinate 28,243, forward strand.
AGGTGGTCTTTTAGATGACTGTGTATTTATAACACGTTCTTTTGACGGAGGTAAAACATGGCAGCCTCACGAATCTGTTCCCAATGCGTGGGGTCCGCACACAGAGGCATCTGCACCGATCACTGTTCTTAAAAACGGAGACTGGATTTCACCTATCACAGGCTTTCCGGCATGGGACGGAAAAATGACTTCCCGTGTTTGCGGAAGAATGCTTCATTCAACCGACGAAGGTAAAACCTGGGATGATGATACAGTTTGCTTTGACTTCCCTGGCGACAGTGTTATATGTTACGAGCAGCGAGTTTGCCAACTTGAAAGCGGCAGAGTTGTTGCCATTGCCTGGAACGAAGATATAAAAACCGGCGACCGGATGAACAACCACGTTGCAATTTCCGATGACAACGCAAGAACTTTTTCCGCACCAATAGATACAGGTATTCGAGGACAAGCATCTTCAGTTTGCGCTATAGGTGGAGAAAAGTTATTAGCTCTTCACGCAATACGTCGTGATACCGATGAACCGGGAATATATGGTTATATTGTTAATCTTGAAAACGGAAAATGGGAAATCGAAGAAGAAAAAATACTTTGGCAACCCAATACGCCTGTATTACGTAATACTAAGCTGGCTGAAATTTTTGCATTTTTAAAATTCGGCCAACCCGGTGCAATAAAACTTAAAAACGGAAACATTTTAATGACTCACTGGTTTGCCGAAGACGGTCAATACAAAACAATGTCTACATTGATAGAATTATAAAATACGGTATTTTATAATGAAACTTTCCAAAAAAAACGCACTTGTTACCGGTGCAACAACAGGCATAGGAAAAGAAATTGCTTTGAGGCTTGCAAGGCTCGGCGCAAATGTTGCTATATGCGGAAGAAATGAAGAACGCTTGGTTTCTGTAGGCAAGGAGCTTTCTCGTTTCGGAACTAAAGTTATACTTAAAAACGGAGATTTAACACAAAGGGGATTTGCAGCATCTTTTGTTGAAGACAGCGCACAACAATTAGGCGGGCTTGATATTGTTATAAACAACGCCGGAATGTCTTTTACTGTTCCGTTTGAAAACTGTTCCGAAAACGACTTTGACAATGTCATGGCACTTAACGTTAAAGTTCCTTTCATTGTCTGCAAAACAGCATTGCCATATCTCTTAAATTCCCATAGTGCAGAAATTATTAATATTGCGTCTGTCACAGCCCATAAGGGATACATAGACCAATCTCTTTATTCTGCTTCAAAACATGCTCTGGCAGGATTTACAAAATCCCTTGCCGCTGAATATTACAACAAAAACATACGTGTTCATTTAATTTCACCGGGAGGGGTTTATACAGACATGGTTAAGCTGGCTCGCCCGGATCTTAACCCAGAAGGACTCATTAGCCCTTCCGATGTTGCAGATGTAGCGGAATTTATGCTTACCCACCGAACCAATTCCGTTATAGACGAAATAGAAATGCACAGGGCGGGAAAACAACCGTTTATTTAAAACTTAATTAATAAAATCGATTTTTTAAATTATTTGAAAGGGATAAATAAAAATGATTTACGATAGCATTGAAAATATTGAAAACTACAAAGGTATTCATGAAAACCTTTACCGCGCACTTTTACATATCAAACAAAATAAATTTACAACAAGCTCCGAAGGCGGAAATGTAATAGACGGAAGTAAGTTATATTACAATTTCGTTAAAGGTGCAGAAACAAACGAACTTTGCAAATCTTCTTTTGAAGCGCATCGTGCTTATGCAGATATTCATGTTGACATTGAAGGTGAAGAAGACGTATATGTCACTGATATTTCTGAAATGGAAGCTGCAACCGAATATGATGCAGAGGGCGACTATCTAATGATGAAAGGGCCCAAAACTGTAAAGATACATTTAAAGCCCGGTTATTTTCTTGTGTGCCTTCCTAACGATATTCATATGCCTATGGTTGCTGTAGGCGATAAGCCTGTAAAAATAACAAAGGCAATATATAAAGTTAAAATATAATATATTAAATAAACTGGAGGTTGTTATGACAAAAGAACTTTTTTTACGCTTAGTGATGTTTATTTCTGCTATTGTTGCCATTATCTTCGGGGTTCTTTCCATAGGCTTTGATCTTACCATACCCGGTGCAATGTTTTTTGCTGTAGCAACTGCATTTTTATGCTTTGGTTTACTTACCTTATTCGAAAAAGATCGTAGTCAGCTCAAACATTGGAAGGTTCTGAGTATAACCGCTTTTTCATTAACATTAATAACATCTGTTTTAGCAATAATTGAAATTGTTCTTATGTAATCTCAATTTCTAAAATATCATATAAAACGTCAGCCCTCTGTTTAAACCAGAGGGCTGACGTTTTATAGTTTCTTATCTTATTAACTACTATATTATTCTACTTTTATTTCGATTTTAGAAATTCTTGGTGTTCCGCAGGCACATTTTGCACCCAGAATAACTCTGTATTGAAAGAATTTCTTCAGCAAAGCCTTTGGTTCTGCTCCGTTTTCAAATTTTCTGGACCATTGTTCCTTTTTAAGACTTTCTTCAGTATCCGCTGTCCGATATTGTAAATAAACATATGTTTTTTTACCGTTTTCAGCTGTCCATGAAACTCTTATAAGTTTTCTTTCAGTTATATTATAAACTTCCGAATAATAAAATTCATCGTCTCTTCTATCCATAATATTTCCTGGATCAACAGTTGTCATTCCATGTGGGCCGACTGTGTTAAGTTCGGTTTTACAGTCATCCGAGAGTCCGTCAGGACCTCCGTGAAAAACATATGATGTTGAACAGTGGTCTCCGAAACCTTTATGACAAGCAACAGCCAAATCCGTATATCCGTCACCGTCAAAATCCCCGGCTACACAACCGCAGGCAGAATGGACGTAAAGATGTTTAAAATCACGAACACTGAAAGTTCCGTCACCTTTGCCGTAATATAGGTATGATACTAGGTCTCTGTTACGTCCGTTGTTGTATGCGGTGCCATAAATATCCAGAACACCATCTGAGTTAAAATCCCCCACAGTTAAAGAGTTTGAGCAGCTAGTGGGAAGTTGGGTCTTTCTGTTTTCAGCAAACCCTTCGTGGCTACCGTGATATATTGTTATATATGCTTCATATTTTCCTGCTTTTTTATGGTTTGAATAGTGACCTCCTAAGATAAGATCTAAATACCCGTTACCGTTTAAATCAGCTGCATTTGCACACCCGACACACTCTGTTGCAAGAACCTGCATACGTTCGGTGGAAAATCCCTCCGGTCCTCCCCACAAAATAAAACAATGGTCTCCTGAAATGGCAGAAACAAATAAATCAAGCCAGCCGTCATTGTTAAAATCTGCTGTAAAAAGCCATCTAGTTTCAGCATAATTACGATCAACATCTGTGTTTTGATCCGGTTCTGTGAAAATGTCATCCCAGTTTCTCACTTGATATTTTTCCGGTTCAGGGCCAAGAATAATTCGTTGTGGATTTTTAAGATCAAAACCTTTTTCTGTTCCGTGATAAATTGTAATTTCACGGTTGCAGAATCCACCAACAGCTAAATCCAGATATCCTGAATGACGAAAATCGCCTATAGCTTCACCATGCCCGCGAACAGTCGGGACAACTGTTCTGTTTTTAATATTAAATCCGTCTTTAGTCTGCCAATAAATAAATGAACCCGGATCATAAGCCGGATCATTTTCTGAACAGTTGCAAACAAAAACATCTACAAGCCCATCGTCATTTAAATCTGCCATAACACCGTCAACAGCTGCATATCCTGGGAAAAGTAGTTTTTGTTCATTGTTAAAACCATTCTCACCGCCTAAGAACACCATAATGTTTTCATCACCGCGAACACGTCCTGTTTCATGGTTTAATGAAACAACTTTACCATTTCCCACAGTAAGCCGTGCACAATCACCTGTCGGAAGTTTTACCGAATTAAAACTTCCATCTTTTTCAAAAGTTATTATTTGAGAAAACGTATCATTCAAGACACTGTTTGCACCTTGTGTTACAAAAAGTCTTTCTCGCCCCTCAAAAAGTTTAACTTCACAACGTCTTGCTGCATTAGTTGAAAATTCAATTTTTCTATTATTATAAAAAACAAATGACTTCTCTTCATTATCCTTATCGGAACATACACAGACGGCAACAGCACTTTCACCTGATTCAAATAAATCCCCGGCAGCAGCACATACAGCATTTTTTATCTCATATTCAAAAGCTTTTTCCGGTGTTCTGTTTTTACAATTATAGAAATAAACTTTTTCTCCGTCTGAAACGAAAAGATGAGGTTTATTATTTATTACAACGGCAACACTTTTTGGGGTATTCTTCTGTTCGAACCGGCCTTCGGTTGTACCGTTTTCATTTTTTTTATCAAAAGGAGCTGTATGAATAAGTGTAGAGGCAGAGAATGACAGGTTCTCATCTCCCCATAGTATTTCATATGTACCGTCTTTTCGTTTTATATAAATGTCACAGTACCCATCACAGTCTGCATCGACAGCGTCAATGGTTTCAGCATCAATGTTATAGTCCTTGTAAGTATGAGCTGAAATACCTTTTTCACCATGAAAAAACACACGTAAATGTCCGTTGCATATAAATGCAAGCTCTTGTTTTCCGTCTTTGTTAAAATCTCCTGAAATAACTGCCGTTGAGTTTGGTGCAGGAAGTTCTGCACGATATTTTTCGCAAATACCTTCTTCACAACCATAATAAACAATTGCAGTCAAGTCATTATGCGTACCGTTATTCTGGCACGCAATAACAAGATCTTCATACCCACTTTCGTAAAGTGTACAAAAGATTCCATCATACGTTCCTTCAGACGGTAGAGTTGTATATTCGTCATTATTAAAGGGAGATTTAAAAATATAGAGAGGAGGCCTTTCTCCCATACTTTGACTGTTGGCAAAAAGTAAGTCCGTGTAACCGTCATTATTAATATCATAATTATAAATTCGCTGTAAAATACCTTTTTTAGAAACGTAAAGGTTCTGCCCTCCGTTACCTAATGTTCCGTTTTTAAAATCATTAAAGTTTTCTTTTATCAGTTTCATACTACACTCTTTTTTCTTAAATTATACTATTTTACTTGAAGATAAAGACTTTATCATTATGTTAAATGCAAATTAATATTTTAAAGGGAAGTGGGA
>QAKR01000040.1 GCA_003343705.1 Clostridiales bacterium
TGATTGACTTCCTGAACCGTCGGGCATTTGAAAATTGGACTACTCGCACGGAAGCAGATCTACGTGGTCAGGTTGTGAAATTCCTCGATAGTGTAATGGGCCCGAACAAGCTCATCGAACGCTTCAAGGTTATGAAGATTGAACAAGACCCGAATCAGAAAGACCGTGTGCTTCTTGATATTCACATCACACCGTATTTCCCGGCAAAAAGCTTCGTGATACAGCTTGCCGGTCATAAAGGCGATAATCCGGAAGATGCTATTTGGGAAAGCGAATATCATCAAGAATAATATTAACTTCATTAAATCTGTAGATGGGAATGTTATATATTCCCATCTATATTTTATTTATTCACTTATGCCAGATTACCTTGAAAATATAAGCCAACAGGAATTAGGGCAAAGGATGTTGAATGACATGCCTTTAAAAGGATGTGTGACATTTGATAATCAACTATCAACAGTGTTGGAACTAACCCCTTTGGGAAGCTATGAAATAGAAAGTACAGGAATCGGAACCTTTGGAATGATTTCATTTTCTAATTCTGAACCTTTGTGGATTACAAATCCTAATACAATAAACCATCAAGAAGCAAATACCGCAGTATGGCGTGGATATGCATCAAATACAATCACCGCTGCTGGTTCTTTATCTTCTATAGCTGAGATTTATGGAAAACATTCAACAATTCGTTTCTCTAAATCGGGGCATTTTTCACCTAAACTCTATAATAGTGGCTGGAAAGGTGGAAGTCGAGCCAAAATTAAAACATACAAGGTTACATCGTTGGCAAAAAGTGCCAGTAAAAAGATCTTCTTTTTGGGGATAGCTGTTGATGCCTATGGGGTTGTCAGAGATGAAATAAGTCTTGCTAAAGGATTGGTGAATACCGCTGTTTCTGGAGTGGCATTGTGTATAGGTGGATGGGCGGGGTTAGCAATTGGTTTAGTCTATTGGGGATTAGATTCCATAGGTGCTTTTGACCGTCCTATTCAACATGGTACTTCTCAACAAGACCCATTTAAGCAACCGATTGATAATTTGAGAGTTGTTCTTCCTCATATAAGACCTCTTCCTCAGCAAGTAATTAAACAGCAATATACGCCTAAACAAACATTTATTGGTCCTGTCCCAGCTAAAAGGTATTGAGTATGTTAAAAGAAATAATATATTGGACATCTTATTTTTTCGAAAAGAATAATCGTTTAAAAAAAGGTGGTTGGCATTGGTCTGATTCTATAATGTTTGTTTCCTTATGCCTATTTCTTAATATATTATCTATTATATATATAGTAGAATACTATACTCATTTTAAAATTCTAAAGTATATACCTATAACTACGAAGTGGGAATTGACCTCTTGGGTATGGGCGATATTAATTCTGCTCCCATTTATTATATACATATATGTCAGGTATTATAAACCTCCTAAATTCTCAAACCTTAAATTGATTTATGAGTCCAAGTCAAACACTCGTTTAATTCTTGGACGTTTATTCTATGTTTGTTATTGTTTGATAACATGGATTGGTTTTTTTATAATTGTAGGTTGTTTTAAGCATTAATCTCTTCCGTCCTGCCGGGATCCGGTTGGCCTTTTAGCTTTATAGCCTGGCATCTGCCTTTTTTATCCTCCTTTCCCCTTTTATCGTCTCCCTTTATATTGTCTTTTCAATCCTTTTATATCCTTACAGTCAGCCCTGCCTTCCGGCTTGTTGTTCCGCGAAAGTAGCGGGTAACAGTTGTACCTTGCAAATCCTCACGGTCTGCGGTGGCCGACGGAAATATTCCTTCTCCGGGAGAAGCGTATTTCTGTCACCAGATTTGTCCCGTTGCCGTTATCACTTTCATGGTGCGGAAAAATAAACCCGGCGAACGGACGTTTTTGCCTGTAAGACCGGCATACGGCAAATGGCATACAGGTCTGCTATATGCAGTGCGCCCGTCTTTTGGGCCAAGCAAGGATGCAGGCCTACTTGCCGCAGGCGACACAAGAAAGCCTGCCGTTTGTCCTTGCCGGAACGTCTGTCGTCCATACTTTTCTAACCGTCTGCGCCGTCCCCCTTATCTCCTTATACAGCTTCGCCCCACACCTTCAGCGGAGCGTCACAAGGCTTGTCCGCAAGAGACATTCACTCGCCCTATGGCAGCGGAGCTGCTATGAGGCGACTGAGTGACTCTTTATGCGGAGGTCCGAACATGTAAAGACCAAACGACTCGGTCTCAAACTGTCAAGGCTTCGCTTTGACAGATCTGGGACTGAGCCGTCCGGTCACTTCATCGGGAAGTTTGGACCGGCAAGCCGCAGACGCTCCACTGCCCGCCCGTTCCTCTTATATTGTAGTGCCCTGTTTTATCATTTGCCAACATTTATACGAGAAAGCGTTCTCTGTCGTCACCCGGCTCTGTGGAAGTCATATTTTCCGCAAAGTAAACCGCCCGTTACCTGATGCCAAACCGCCATTGATGTTGGAGCAGAAAATCTTCCTCTGACATGTCAGAGCGTATTTCATGCCCCAGGTTTGTCTCAGCGGTAATCTTCGAGCGGCAGTGCCGGCTGAAAATATCCCTCCACAGGCTGAACGGCCTTCAAGAAGAGGGAAACAAAATGACAGCATCATGGCAAAGACGATAGACATTGAACTCCAAAAGCAGTTGGACAAACCGCAGACATGGTTCTGCAAGTATTTTCCTGTACGCATACGGAACGTAGGCGAGCGCGAGAAGGCAGACCGCCAATTAGTGTTTGACTTCAAGGACGGACGGGCATACGAAGAAGTAGCCCGACGCACGGCAGCCGCCATGACCGAACGCTATGGGGCATCGTGTGCCGACATCGTGTTCTCTCCCGTACCGGCATCCACCCGAGAGAAAAACGAGATACGTTACAAGGCTTTTTGTCAAAGAGTGTGCGAGCTGGCCGGAGCTATCAACGGATATGAGCATGTCTCAGTGAGCGGAGAGCGGTTGAGCATCCACGAGAACCGCAAGGCAGAAAAGGAAATCCGGAAGGTGAACATCGTTGAATTTGACTCGGCTTTCTTCAATGGGAAGTCGGTGGTGGTCTTCGATGATGTAATTTCCAAAGGATTAAGTTATGCCACCTACGCCCATCAGCTTGAAAGCCTCGGTGCGAATGTGCTCGGTGGATTATTCCTTGCAAGAACCCATTATAAAGTGAACTGATATGATAGAATTCAAGAATGACAAGGCAGTGTCCGTGTGCTTCAGCGGACACCGCAACATTCCGTTACTTTACCGCAAACGGCTGAAGCAGTTGTTGATAAAAGAGATAACCAAGGCATATGCAGATGGCTACCGACTTTTCTACCATGGGGCGGCACTGGGGTTTGACCAGTTGGCAGCAGAAGCCGCCATTTCGTTGAAAGCAGAGTTGCCGGACTTGCAGGTCATTGCGGTTGTGCCGTATCGGGGACAGGCCGAGCGGTGGAGCGATGCGATGAAAGCCGGGTATGAAGCCGTACTAAGCAGTTCGGATGAAGTAATCATCCTCAGTGAACATTACTTTCAGGGCTGTTTTCTCAGGCGCAACGACTACATGGTATGCCACTGCTCGCGCCTTATCTCCTGGTATGACGGGAAACCCAAAGGCGGTACGTTCTACACTTGTCGCAAAGCCACGGCTGGCGGACTTCAAGTCTCCAATCTCTACAGCCATTCAAGCGGATGACAGACAAACGGTCTGCAGTCCGCTCCGTTCGGTTGGTCTGGCCATAGGGTAAGAGCGGCTATGCTGTTCTATATGCGTACCGGCCAGCCGGCACGCTCTCCTTTTTACCACCGGGTTCTCCGTTTCCCGGGTTTACGCTTCCGTTTTCTATGAGATCAAGACCAGCATTATTACTGCAACAAAACACACGGAAAGGAATCCTCTACAGAGAGTAGAATGATAATGGTCGGTTATTGGGATAACGCCCCTCCAATCAGGCTGGTGAGATATTCCCACCATACCGACATCCTGACTATGAACATCGGCGGCATAGAGAACGTCTTACCATAGAAAATGGCGGCCGCTACCTTGCCGCCGTGCCTTTCTATTTCCTCCTTGTAGTCGGCCACACTCTGCCCAGTCGTCAGCACATCGTCTATGATAATGATTTCTTTTCCCTTTATATCACCGGTAATCTCGTAATTCCGTTCAAGGACACGGCCTTCTCCGCTGTTGGCTTCATGCAGGCTCTCCCGGGCATCGCAAATCACGGTATCGTACAGTCCTGATGTCAGATCCGGCCTGTGCTTGCCCATATACCAGTCCAGTCGTTTGAACCGCTGTCCGTACTTTATCCAGTTGCTGCATGGCATGAACATGATATGATAAGGCTTGCCGTCTGCCTGTATGGCGGTCATACATGCCTTGAAGAACTCGATGCCGTGTATTTCTCCCTGCTTGAACCGGTAGATGGAACGGCAGAATGTCCGTTGTGCTTCGTTGAGAAAATCATTGTACCGGGACGGATAGTAATAGCCGTAAAATGCAATCCGGATTCCACGGAACTTGAACGGCTTGAGCGGCCGCCTGTCATCAAACCGTTCAGGATACATACAGCAGAACATACGGCAGGCGTCTCTATGTCCGGCCATCACCGCCATACGGCAATAGCGTTCCCTTTCGTCTTCCCGGCTGGCGTTCCGTGCGGCTGCATACGCCGCTTCCCCGGCTTTCCGCCACCAGAAGGCGATGATATGCAGCAGTCCTATAATCAGACAGAACAGGATCAAAAACAGCAGCTTCGGTTCCATTAAGGTTTAGGCAATGGACAAACGTATTTCACATTCAGTCTTTCCAGATGCTCTCGGTCTTCCAATCTTCCGGAAATCCCATAGCCCGGACATCAATAGAAGGATAACGGCTTAAAAGTGCCTTGAACCTCGAAACAAACGTATGGTTGGGATTGATTGTGTTCAGCAGGTATATAATCATGCTCAATATAAAATAGACCTGCGGTGTCCCGTTAGCTGGCAATTTGATGAAAGTATTTCGTGGAGAGCGTGGCATCAATGGACGGATGCTTAAAGTTTTATTCCACAAGCGGCTGTGGTGAGCGCAGATATTACGCACATACACGACACTATGCAGCCACGATGCGAAAACCTTATCCGCCAGCCCGAAATATGCAGCTATGGAACGCTTGATTTTTCCAGGCAACAGATTTTCGTACAATATG
>QAKR01000052.1 GCA_003343705.1 Clostridiales bacterium
CAACTCCGACACCTCCGGTTGGTCCCGCCTTGGGTCAGCACGGTGTTAATATCATGGCATTTACAAAAGAATTTAACGAAAGAACTAAGGCTGATATCGGGCTTGTTATCCCGGTTGTCATCACTGTTTATGCAGACCGTTCTTTCTCTTTCATAACAAAAACTCCGCCGGCTGCTGTTCTTATTAAAAAGGAATGCGGTATTGAAAGCGGTTCAGGTGTACCTAACAAGGACAAGGTTGCCAAAATAACAAAAGCTCAGCTTCAGAAAATAGCAGAGATGAAAACTCCCGACCTTAACGCAAACGATGTTGAAGCTGCAATGAAGATGATTGCCGGCACAGCACGCAGTATGGGCGTAGAAGTTGTAGACTGACACTATTATAACGTGGGAGGGCTCAGCCCGAAGAACCACAAGGAGGATTTTACAATATGAAAAAAGGTAAGAAATATATTGAGAGCGCTAAGCTCGTTGACACTTCCAAACTTTACGATAGTGCTGAAGGTATCGGTATAGTATGCCAGACAGCTAAAGCAAAGTTTGACGAAACAATAGAACTTCACGTTCGTCTGGGCGTTGACTCACGTCATGCCGACCAACAAGTTAGAGGCGCTATCGTATTACCGAACGGAACAGGTAAGAAAACGCGTGTTCTTGTTTTTGCAAAAGGCGATAAAGCTGATGAAGCAACAAAAGCAGGGGCAGATTTTGTAGGCGCTGAAGATATGGTTGCTAAAATTCAGGGTGAAAACTGGTTTGATTTTGACGTTGTTGTTGCAACTCCTGATATGATGGGAGTTGTAGGCCGTTTAGGTAAGGTTCTTGGTCCTAAAGGACTTATGCCTAACCCGAAGGCAGGAACAGTTACACCGAATATTGAGCAGGCTATAAAAGAAATTAAAGCTGGTAAAATCGAGTACAGACTTGATAAAACAAATATCATCCACTGCCCGATTGGTAAAGCTTCTTTTGGTCCTGAAAAGATTCAGGAAAACTTTGACGCTATTATAGGCGCAATTGTTAAAGCCAGACCTTCTGCAGCAAAAGGTCAATACATTAAATCATGTGTAATCGCTTCAACAATGGGCCCCGGTATTAAACTCAGCACATCAAAATACGTATAAATATAAATTTATTTATATAAAAAAGAAGTGAGTGAAAGCTCGCTTCTTTTTTACTTATATATTATCTGGATTATTAAAAATACTTTTTTTATTTATTCCAATCTTTAGGATTATACGCAAAGTTAGGGTTATCCATAACCTCTACCTTTTCTGATATTCTTTCAACTCCGTGGGCTCTGAGGGTTTGCCAGAGTTCTTTATTAAGCTGTTTATATCGTTCAATGCCCATTGCGACCGTAAGCTTCTTAGATCCTATTTTTTTGTTCATAGTGTCTGCCCAGAGTCTGAATGAGGAATTTATATAGTCAAACATGTAAAGCTCGTAATATTGAACTTGAATGTGAGCAAGCTCTATGCGGTTGAGTTTAATCTCATCTTCAGCGAGTTCTTCTGCTTTGTCAAATAATGCGTTTGCGGCATCTGTATAAGTAGTGTCTGCAAAATATTCTAATTTAAAAAGAGAAACCCAATCGAAGTTTTGATCATTCAACATTTCATCTGTAACATCCGGATAAATAAGGGGAACTCTCTTTGTAATCGGGAATTCTTTTTTAATATCGTATCCGTAAACAATTTCAACGTGCTCGTTGCCGAATGTTTCCATAACAAGATCTATAAATTTCTTTACATATTTACCGCTTTCGTTACCATAATAATGCTTACAAAAGTCATTTATAAGGTTTTCGTATTCAATATCTGTAATATATGGATTCCAGTTAAGCCTGCTCATAAGATAATATCTGAGTGCCACAAAGTCTGCAGCGACATCGTCGGTTGCAAAACATGTAACACTGTAAGCACCTTTATCTGCAAAAAGCTTAAAATTGTCGTGCATAGAATAAAGATTGGGGTTTGTCATGTTGAATTCTGAAGGACAACCTAGATATTCGTAAATATAGATATTTTGAAGCTTTGTACGCCAACTGTCAAGGGCTTTTTCAAAATCGGAATTTGCATTCACATCACATTTGCCTATACCGTGTGTAACACAGCTGGTGCCATTACCTGTAGCCACAAAAGCAGAAACTCCATCGACTATTTCAAGGTCTACTGGTGGACGGGTATCTTCATAAGCGTATGTAACAATTTCTATATTAGGATAAATTTTATGAACATCAGTTGCTATCCTGTTTATAAAATACCACCAAGATCCGGTAGGCAACCCTTTGCCGTAAAGATTATTAAGTTCTGTACAACGCTGGCAAGTGCACCATCCGCCGGGGCCGTCATTTTGTGAAACGTCAAGAATGTCACAGCGTCCGTATGCATTAATCTGCCTTTCTATCCAAGCAATAGCATGTTCAAGTATTTTATTATAGTTTTCATCTGAACTTACACATGGTTGTTTGTTATAGGTATGCATTTTGGGGTCTTCAACACCGGAAAGCAGATAATTTATAGTATGCATACCCATCGTTGAGGCATGAATTTTCCAATCCGAGCCCCAATCTTTTGAATTGGGGTTTAACCCAAGCTTCATTGCAGATGGGCTGTCTGTGTCATAATAAAAATCCCAATATGCCCAACGGTCTGAAAAAACAGGTATATCTACACGATTAACGTTATCTAAAATTTTAACTGTTGAAGATGAAGGGATATATTCACAGTCTCGTGCATAAAATCCGCAACCCAGTTCATCACGTAAAAAGCCGTATACTCCGTATATGACACCTCGCAAGCCTCCGGCTATAACGATCTTATTATCAACAACTTTTACGGCATATCCGTCATCACCTAATGCAGTATAATCTATACCGAAATCTCCTCTTGCGGTTCGTCCAAGAACGATTTCACTTTTTGTCTCACCTACTTCATCTGTTACTATTTCAAGTGTTTTACCGCTTATTTGTGAAATGTACTTCTGAAGCTCAGATGCAGCATTTTTAACAGGGGAATCGTCTTGTGCCGATATAACGATTTTATAATTACTTTCACCGTTATCAATTATTGTCATAAAGTTTTTATGCTCTATAGCACAGGAGGAGAAAAGGGATACTGTGAGCAATGACAATAGAATAAGAGATATAGTTTTTATTCTTAACTTCCGCATGTTGAAATTCCTCCGTAAATATTTATAAATATATTCTAACATAATCAATTTTACTTGTCAAGTATTTTATAATATTAAGAAGTTTATAATAAGAAAAACCGGACACAAATGGAGTGCCCGGTTAAAAATATTATTTTTCAGATTTAATTTTCGTTTATAACGGTATATTAAACATGAACAGAGATGGATTTAGCTGTTACATATGGGAGTATCATAAACGGATTTTAGTAGCAAGTTTGAATTTATTTTACATAAATAGCAATGAATATAAGGGATTTTTTATATAAGCTAAGATCGTCCTATCTACCGAAGAATAACAAACAATGTTAATTTTAATTATTTATACATGTTTGCATAATATTGTTGATAATCTCCGCTTACAACACGGTCAACCCATTTTGTGTTCGAAAGATACCATTCAATTGTTTTTGCCATTCCGTTTTCAAACGTGTATAAGGGTTTCCACCCCAGCTGAGTTGTTATTTTGGTGTTGTCTATTGCATATCTGCGGTCATGCCCCGGTCTGTCTTTAACATATTCTATAAGGCTTTCGGATTTACCAACAGTTTTAATAATTAACTTGACTATATCTATATTAGCCTTTTCATTGTTGCCGCCTATATTATAAATTTCGCCATTAACTCCTTTAATAAGAACGGTATAAATTGCTTTACAGTGGTCGTTTACATGCAGCCAATCTCGTATTTGCATGCCGTCACCATAAACCGGAAGTTTATTATTGTGAAGGCAATTGTTTATCATAAGAGGTATAAGTTTTTCCGGAAACTGATAAGGTCCGTAATTGTTTGAACAGCGGGTAATGTTGACGGGAAGCCCGAAAGTTTCATGATATGCTCTTACAAACATATCGGCACTTGACTTAGCCGCCGAATAGGGGCTGTTAGGCATTAGCGGCATTGTTTCAACAAACACGCCTTCAGCTCCCAGGGCCCCGTAAACCTCATCTGTAGAAACTTGTAAAAACTTTACTCCATTTTTATATTCCTTACAATATTTATCATCAGGGCGAAGGCTCCAGTGTTTTTTTGCGCAATCGAGCATCACCTGTGTGCCTATAATATTTGTTTTTAAAAATATTTCAGGGTCTACAATACTCCGGTCCACATGGCTTTCAGCCGCAAAATTAACAACATAGTCAATTTCATATTCATCAAAAATTCTATCAATTGTCTTTCTGTCACAGACATCTGCTTTAATAAAAATATAATTATTTTGGTTTTCAATATCTGATAGGTTTTCAAGATTCCCCGCATATGTAAGAGAATCAACATTAATAACTATAATATTAGGTTGCTCATTTAAAATTATATGAATAAAATTGCTTCCGATAAACCCGGCGCCACCGGTCACAAGCATGGTTTTCATAATCATTCACCTCTTGCAAGGGACAATAAGTATTGTCCATACTCAGTCATTTTTAAACTATCTCCTATCTTTTCAAGCTGGTGTGAATCTATAAATCCTTGTCTCCATGCTATCTCTTCAATACATGAAATATAAAAACCTTGCCTTGATTGAACAGCTTCAACGTACTCGGCTGCTTTTAACATTCCTTCAGGTGTCCCTGTATCAAGCCATGCCATTCCTCTGCCGAGAAGCTCGACATGAAGTTCTCTCATTTCAAGATAAGCGTTGTTTATAGATGTTATTTCAATTTCACCTCTTTCGGAAGGCTTTACGTTCTTTGCAATGTTAACAACTTTATTATCATAAAAATATAATCCCGGGACTGCATAATTTGATTTAGGATTAATTGGTTTTTCTTCAATTGATATAACTTTTTTATTTTCATCAAATTCTACAACTCCAAAAGAACGTGCGTCTTTAACAGGATATCCGAAAACTGTTGCTCCTGTTTTTCGGTTGCTGGCGTTAATTAAAGTTGAAGTTAATTGTTGTCCGTAAAAAACATTATCTCCGAGAATCAGGCATACATTGTCATCACCGATGAAATTTTCACCAAGTATAAATGCATCCGCAAGCCCTCGGGGCTTTTCTTGAACACAATATTTAATTGAAATGCCGAGCTGGCTGCCATCTCCGAGAAGCTTTTCATACATAGGAGTATCTTCTGGTGTTGAAATTATAAGGATGTCTTCTATTTTTGTCAACAGCAATACTGAAAGAGGATAATAAACAAGCGGTTTGTCATATATGGGCAATAGCTGTTTTGATAATACTTTTGTCATGGGATATAATCTTGTCCCTTTCCCACCTGCAAGAATAATACCTTTCATTACCATGCTCCTTTCAAAGTTAGATTTTAAACTATGTCCTTACAGCCAAAACTGACTCAAAAAGACGACCTTGCCGCTCAATAATGTTATAATTTTCAGCTCTGGTAATCTCATTTAATATGCAATCATAAAAATGTTCTGCAGAGTTTTTAAAATAATCGTCTTTAGGTACAACTATATCTTTTTCTTCGTTGCAGTGGATGAAAATATGCGGTTCCATATCAGCAGGAGGTGTGAAAATACGTGGAGTATATAATAAACCTTCGCTACCCCAAATTTCAAGCTCACATTTATATGAGTTATCCATCCCAAAGGAGACCTGTGCTATAAGTCCGTTATCATTTTCTAATGTAGCACTGCCAAAAACATCAACATCGTGATTTTTTGCATGGTTTAATTTAGCGTAAACTACTCGTGTAGATTTTCCCAGAAGATGTGAGGCTAATTTAAGTGGGTATCCACCGCAGTCCAGTATAGAACCTCCTCCGAGTTCTTTATAATATCTGAAATCAGATTCACCTCTGTAAGGAAATCCAAAACAAGTTCGTACAAGTCTTAAATCCCCTATAACATTTTGTTTAAGAAGACTATCTATAATCTCTATTTGTTTATGAAATATGAAAGCAAAGTTTTCATGTAGAGCAAGTTCTTTATCCTTTGCGAGGTCTATTAAGTATTTTGTATCTTTATAACAAGTTGTCAGCGGTTTTTCCAGCAAAACATGCTTACCACTTAATAAAGCGGCTTCTGCCCATTTTTTATGAAGCCCCGGAGGTAGCGGTATGTAAACAGCCTCAATATCAGAGTTTTTTAAAAGATCTTGATAACTGTTAAAAATATTACATCCATATTCATCTTTAAACTTTAAACATTTCTCATATTCTGATTGAACAGGGGAGTTGTTTTCGGTAGCTTTTTCGGCCCATTCCTGTTCTGTCGCACATGCAATCCCTGATAAATTAAATTTTTCGCTTTTTAAAATTCCGGGAACAAACCGGCGAAAAGCAATTTCTGATGGTCCGAGAATTCCGATGTTAATCTTTTTCATATTTATCCTTTCTTAAAGCTCTAAGACTGAAAGTATATTTCTTAGTTGTATATTTAAACAGTTGTTAAACTGATTTAATAAATTCAAGGTAGCAAAGTTACACCAAAAATAATTTGGGGGCAATTTTTCAAGTTCATCTTTAACGATTAAAATAATAACATTACGATTTTCTTCGTTATAAAACCGTCCACCTTCTTCGGATAAAAGTGTGTCAAATAATATACCTTCTTGTTTTTCAAGTTTATTATAGAATAACCTTTCAACAGCATCATTATCATCAAAAATGGCAGATTCTTTTTGAACTGACGGGCCAAGTTCTGCAAAGTCAAAACAACCAATCTCAGGCATGATTTTTATAAGAAATTCTAAAATATTATTGTTTTTACGAATAAACAAGCCGAAAAGAGATTTCCCGGTTGCTTCAAAAAGAGGTTGACACCAATTGCCAACTTCTCTGTCTTCTATACGTATATCGCAAAAAATAAGCTTAAAAGGAAATGCCTTTTTATAAACAAATTCGTTTCCTTTCATTTCCCAACCATTAAGCGTAAATAAATCTAAAAGCTCTGATTGGTTCTCATTGAACATTTTCATAGTGTTTATATTTTTATATATTGAAATGATTGTATTATGTTCAGGACGAGCCAAAACTGAACGTAAAAGAGGTGAGTTTTCTTTTGTTAAATTGTCAGGGCTATCAAATAACGAGAACGGTATACAAGACAAAACTGTTCTTGTACACATATTAACTATATTATCCATTTTCATTAATTGTTTAATTTGGCCGAGAGTCATCCACATATGGCTTGGCAAAACATCTATGTATTCATCATCTTTAAGATAAATAATTATATTTATATTTCTTTTTTTTAAGAAACGAGATGATTGTTCTGATTGAAGTTGGTTCACTATAATTCTTTTACTATCAGCATTCAAGAAGTATTCAAGATAAGAAGGCACTCGTCCACCGTGTTTTAAAGTAAAATTACTTTTTGTTGCCTGTATTGTAGGTGAAATTTGTACGGCGTTAATATTGCCCGGCTCTATTTTTGCCTGCATAAGAAAATGTAATACTCCGTTAATCTTTTTACATATAATACCCAGATATCCTATTTCATTTTGAATTATTATTGGTTGTTCACGAACCTTATCAAGTATACATTTTTTAATACCAGTTATATAAAAAAAGGAATTATTTTTATTATGTATAGAACCTTTGTCTCTATCATAATACCAATCACGACAATCTTGAAGATAAATCTTGTCGACTTTAACTTCAATGGAGCTGTTTCTTTTACTTATCCATGAAAGAATTTCTTCTGTGGAACAGATACCTTCTAACTCTTTCCAGGACCTTATAAATTCTTTCTGCAGATTCATAAAATAACATCCTTACTTTCTTATCTTATTAAGCTGTTGTTTAAATGAAGCACGAATAGTTAAAGGATACAGTGTATTCCTGATGCCGATAACTTTTGACAAAGATGTTTCGAGTCGATATAAGATAGACTTCGTAATGTTTTTTTTGTTTAGTGGTAAAACATTATAATACTCTTTTTTATTACATGATTCATTTAATTTTTGTATGTGCTTTTCAAACAAAGAGTCAACATCATCATCAATAACAGGTGGGATATATTGCAATTTTTCACAAATTTTTTTATCTATAATATCTTCTAAAAGATCATACACGGATCCTTTATAATCACGGCATACATCATATGGCCATTTTGTTAATGTATATCCCATAATTCCAAGGGGAGTTATACTGTCATCTACCATTAAAATTGTTTTAACACCTTCTTGGTCAGCAATACGTGCAGATGAAAACGATCCAATACATATATCCATACATTTAACCAAGGCTCTTGGAATAGGGAACATTGCCCCCATTAATCGCAATTCGAGATTTTTTACACCTTCTGCAATTTTTAGTAATTCCTTCTCAACTACTTCACCAGATGAGCTCCCTATTACAATAAATAAAAACTTTTTATCAGGATGTTTTTTAGCAAAACTTATAACATCCTTGCTCATTGATGGTATGTATTCCTTTACAAGCCAACCTATACTTCCTATAACATAATCATAACAGTCTTTTTTTAATATTTTTGCATAATCAATACTATCTTCTCCTAATGTATGTGTAATTGATGCAGAAAGCACACAGTGGTCTGAAATAGGAAACTCTTTATATGGTTGAAATAATTCTTTCATTGAATTTTGATAATGAACTGCAAGTTCTCCTCTGTTATATTTAAAATCAAGAAATTTGAACATCTCAGGTGATTGCATATTATAATATGAATGTAAAAGAAACAGGAAATGTTTACTCTTATATCTTTGTGCTAAAAATTCTCCCCAGGTTACAAGATAAAGTGCCCCTGTCTCAATAACTATTTCATCGTATTTGTTTGAATATATGTTAAGAGTGTTATCTATACGTTCAAGTACATTATTTATTTGCTTTTTAGTTAATGAAGAGATCGGAAATTTTAATTCAATAAAAATATTATTTTTATAAGGAATAAGATTATCCAAAATGACTTTTTCAGAATCGTATTCAAGGCTGGGGTAACTCAAAACGCTAACATCCCAACCGTTTTTTTGGAGATAACCGACTTTAAGATTTTCATAAACCTGCCAACCGCCGATGCCCTCGATATATCCTAAAATAATATATTTTTTCAACATAAACATCTCCAATTTATTGTGTAAATGTAACATGTGTTACATAAATGAAACAATATATATAAATAATTATAACATAACAATTTTGCTATGTCAAGGGATTTATTTAAATATGCTTGAAAGTTTTATGTTGACAAAACAATAATAATGTGATATACTCTTCGCAGTGGGCAGCGAAGCTTCCCAACATGTAAGACGTGTATTTGCGGGGTATTCCCGCAAATACTGCTCTATTTTCCCCGCGGCGATTGCCTCATTCTGAGCTTTGCTCAGGTAAACTTATGATATAATCAAAAAAATTAAACCATGGGAGGCTTTTTAATGGGAGAATTCAATGTTCCGGTTGTTATTATAATTTTTAAGCGAAGGAAAATCTTACAGATTATTAATAAAATAGCTCAAGTTAAGCCTTCTAAATTGTATATAATCGGCGATCATGGCCGAAATGCTGAAGAAAAAGAGGCTGTTGAAGCCCTAAGACGAGATGTAGAAAATGCAATTACATGGGATTGTGAAGTGATAAAAAACTACGCAGATGAAAATAGAGGTGTGTATGCTCAAATAGGAGAAGGGGCTAAGTGGGTTTTTTCAAAAGAAGAAAGAGCTATTTTTCTTGAAGATGATAATTTGCCAGAAATAACATTTTTTGAATATTGCCGACAACTTCTTGAATATTACAAAGATGATCCTAAAATATTATGGATATGCGGTACAAATTATCTTACTGAGTATAAACCCCAAAACGGTGCAAGTTATATTTTTACAAAACATGTACATCCTTGCGGATGGGCATCGTGGAGTGATAAATTTTTAAAATACTATGATGGTAATCTTAATGGTTGCGCAGATAAAAAACTTGTGAAAAGGTTAAAAAGGGAATATCTGAGCAAGAACTTTTACATACAGCATAGGGATGATTGGCTTTCGGAGTATAGAAAAATAAAACAAGGCAAGCGTCCGAGGTCTTGGGATCATCAAATGGACTTTTCTATTAAAGCTAACCATTTATACGGAATAGTGCCTTATCGTAATCAGATTAAAAATATAGGAGTAGATTGCGACTCTATACATGGCGGAACGGATTTTAATAATGTTATGACTCAGCGTATATGCGGCATGGATTCTCTTCCGCTGGAATTTCCGCTTACTCATTCCGATAAAGTAGAAACTGATGAAAAATATGAACAGAGCATAACGGAAATTGTTTTACTTCCGCGTAAAACTTTAATCAGGTTAAGGATTGCCAGGCCTATAAAAAGGTTTTTCAAAGTTGAAGAAGAAGAGAGTCTTAAAAAGAAAGTGCTGCAAAAATTCTGTATAAAATATTAAATATTAAAAAAACCTGCTGATAAATATATCAGCGGGTTTTTTATAAAAGCAAAATAATATAAAAATAAGCCGGAAGAAAATCCTTCCGGCTTAAAATTTAGGTTAATTATTGAATATCGTTTTCAGTGAGTTTACCAGCTACAACCATAAATACTTTCATGATTTCAGTAAGCTCAATTTTATTATCTCCGTCTAAGTCAAATGCATCTAAAGCAGCATTTGTAAGTTCTGTTTTACCTGCAAGAATTTGGAAGCCTGCCATAGCGTCTGCAAGTGTTATTGCTTCGTCTCCGTCAAAGTCGCCTTTTTTACCAAGCTGGCCGAGTGTTTCAGCACTGGATTCAGACTGCTTGTAGTTTTCGTCTTCGAGAATACGAACAGTGAAATAATACTTAACGCCTGATTCGAGACCTTCAAATACATTAGAAGTTTGCCATGCAACTGTTTCTTCGCCATCCTTACGGATACCGTATTCAGCACCGGTAACTGCTGTAATGGTAATTGTAGTGCCTTCTCTTCTTGAAATTACAGGAGCTGAAGGTTTAGCCGCTGCCGGTTTATTAATTTTAAGAATTAAAGAGTCTGCAGCATCTTTAAGGTCTTTAATTGCTGCTACGCCGTCTGCGTCTGTTGCAGTCCCTGAATTTTTAACTGAATCTATTGCATCAATAAGTTCAGTTTTAACAGCAACCCATGCATCCCAAGTTATCGGAGTGTATTCGCTTTCTGCTTTAATTGCATTAAGAATAGCATCACGTTCTGTTATAAGAACAGGCCCGATATGGCAAGCATTTCTTGCTGCGAACCAAAGCTGTTCAACAGCAGAATCTGAGAAACCTTTATAATCTTTCTGTCCATCGTAAGCAGCTTCAGACAGAGTTTTTATCTCATCCATTTTAGCTTTAAATGCAATATATTCATTTGTTGCAAAACTTTCTGCAAGCGTGAATTTTGAAAGAAGCGGATAATATGTTTTAACAATTGCGCTAAGAGCTCTGTATGCTTCATAATTTGTAGGGTCTTCGATAGCTGGCTCTCTTAGAGCAAGTGCGGCTACTGCTGTTTTGAGATCTTCTAGAAGTTGCGCACCCTGTGCATCTGTAACAGTGTTTTTTGCAGCATCGATAGCATTAACAAGCCTAATAATAGCTGCAAATGTTTCATCTGTGTATTTATAACTATAACCGCGGCTATAACTATCAAGCCAATCTGTTACATTTGCATCAAGATATGCATTACGCATATTGCTAAGCCCATTTGAAACAGGAATTGTTAAACGTGCTGTGTTCCACCAAGTTTCAAGGTTGCCTTTACCATAAACATTATTCCAGTCAACACCGTAATAATAAGGCATATAAAGTTCATCTGTTTTTAAAAGCAGTTTGCAGATTTCCAAAGAATTTAAGAAAACTGTAACTTCAGCAATTTGTTTAGATGAGTCAAGTGTGATTCTATCGCCGTAAAGCAGAAAATTGCCAAGGTAATTACCGTATTTATTATTTGCTGTTTCGTTTAATTTAGCTTTTGCAGCTGTTGCAGCGGCAATATCTTCAGGTGTTGTTGCTTTATCAAGGCCTTTGATTGGGTAGAACGGGTCTAATTCAAGTAATGCAATTGCATCTTTAATATCCTGGATTGCAGTATATCCGTCTTGGTCTGTTGATGTTGTTGAGTTTTTAGCATTATCAACAGCATTGCTGAGATCCTGTTTAATGCTGATCCATGCTGCCCAAGAATCTGCTGTGTAATGATCCTCAGAAAGAACAGTATCAAAGAGCTCATCTCTCATTGTTTGAAGCACAGGGCCTATGTAAGCTTCTGATCTTGCAGCTGTCCACATAGCTTCTAAAGTCATATCAGAAGGAGTCCCGTTGTTAAAAACAACATATGATTTATAGTCACTATTATTGTTATAAGGTGCATTGAAAAGAGGACCTGCTGCCTTAGCTTTATCAATAAAAGCTTGAACAACTGTAGTATTTGTCCAAAGCTCGGGGTTTGTAAAGAGGTTGTTTGCCCTCTCATAATACCACACATAAAGTTCTTTTCCGCCGGCGTTCTGTTTACAGAAGTTATAAGCGGCTATATTATCTGCATCAGGAGCACTTACATATTCCGGATTAAGAACGAGAGCTTTATATTTTGTAACTATATCGTTAAGAGCAGCTTCGCCCTGTGCGTCTGTACAGGTTTTTCTGTAAGAATCGCCCCAACATACAGCTGCGAAAAAAGCATTCCAAGATGCGGTCGTGTATTTTTTACATGCGGTTCCGTCAGCTTTAACGCCATCCGGGTTAGTTCCTAATAAACCTTCGCACTGTTCAGTAGTTATTTTAGCACGAAGATTGTTCCAACCTGCATCAACCGGAACATTTGCACGAGCTGCATTCCAAGCATTTTGAAGTTTATCTGCAATGCCTGTCATGCCGTAGCGAACAGTTCCTGTTAATGTTGCGCTACCCTGAGTTGATCCGTACATCCAAACATAAACTTTATCAAGAAGAGTTTTAAAAGCAGCAACTTCAGGATATGCTTGATATTTAGGAAGAGTTATTTTACCATAATAATAGTTATAAAAAAGTGCAAAATATGTAGATGAAGTAGTGTTTCCTACAGCTGGACCACCTTCAGCCTGATTGTATTTCGCACCATAGGTTGTATCTATTAACTGGTCATAACCAGTTTTCGCTGCATCATAACCTGCATCACCGGCAACAAGAACAGCATCATCTGAAGGGTTTGTCCCGGGAGCTGCCATTTGAGACATATGACGTTTTAAAGTTTGAATAGCTGCAAAACCTTCATCTTCTGTGCAAGAATTTTTCATACCATCAATAATGTTAACATCGTTAACAATTGCTCTCCATGTAACGTCAGAATAGTTAGGATGAGTACTTGTTGCAGCGTCTGCATTTGCTCCATAATATGTAAGCCACTCTGTTATACCTGCAACTGTTCCGTAAGTTTCATCAGTGAACCCGTTGTTAAGCATTTCGTTTCTCATATTAGAAAGGCTGTTTCGTACATAAAGACCTTCAGAAGAACGAGCCGCTCCCCATAAAGTTTCTAAAGACGGAAGCTCTGTGTCTCCATGGTACGGGTCATAATATTTGGCTGAGTAAAGATTGTCTTTACCCGTACCGTACAGCATTTCCCAAACCATGTCAATTCTTTCTTTATATGCGGCAACAGCGGGCAGTGTATAATGTTCCTCCCAAATCTTGCCATCATAAAGATAGTTGTAAAAATAACCGAAATAAGAATTGTGAGTACCTTCATAAGCGGCTTCAGGTCCTTTTTTAACAAGGTCTACACCGGCGCCAAGATTCTCAGTCTTATATGCGGTTGCTTTTTCAGTAGAACCGTCTGCAGATGCGAGTGTACAGCCTGAAAGATCAACAGCAGCTGATGAACTTAAGGCAAACACTGTGAACATAGAAACGATCATCGCCATCGCGAGAGTAAGCGAAATAATGCGTTTTTTCATAATAAGCCTCCAAACAAATATTTCCTACTTTTATAGGTATTTTTATTATAACAAAAAAGCTTTTTCATGTCAACAGTCATTTTATGTAAACTTTCTTAGTAAAAATCATGATTTTGCACAAAAATTTTACATCCTACTTGACATTAGGTGTTTTTTGGTGTAATATATA